>NZ_DBMCTG010000004.1:0-132047 GCF_056976295.1 Candidatus Avelusimicrobium sp. | reverse complement strand
ATTTAATAGGGCATCAACTTCTTTCGAATCTTTAAAACGAGTTCCAACAAATAAACTTCCCTCGTACATCCCATTAATTTGAATATTACTGGGATTTTGACGCAATCCGCCATAAGCACTATATATTTGATTACGCCAAAAAGTTCTCCCTTGATTTTGTTTAACATACCATTTATCTTTATATTGACCGTCTGAAAAATTTACTTCTGAATCAATCGCATAGTCATTCTCTAACAACGCATGAAGAGCATTCTGTGGACGAATCAATTGAGCAATTGCTTGCAAAATTGTACTTTTTCCACAACCATTACTTCCTACAAACGCATAAATATCATTTTCTAATGGGAAATCCAAATAAAAGTGCCCCACCCCTTTAATTTTTTTTATTTCTATTTCAAGAGACATAATTATTACCTCCCACAAAAATTTTATATTCACTATAGCACATTATAATACATATTCTTAAATACGTAAATTAACAACCGTTCTTCACCAGTTTTTTCCCTGTTTTCTCTTTTAGGGAATTTAGGGTTTGCTCGTCTGGATTGCTCCGACGAGGCATTTTATTGGGATATATCTCCAAAATCCGCAAAACTATCCCAAAATGGGCAAAATTCCCTGTTTTTACCCTGATAAACAGGGAAGGCAGTGTCTAGGTTTTAGAGAGAGGAAACCATCACGCACGGCTGCCCCATTTCTATTTTCCCCGCCCAAGAGACGGGGATTTTTTGTGTTTTGTTGTATCTTTCCTCGTCGAGAAACTTCTTACTTTTTCATCAGTCACCGTCTTAGAGTGCTTTATCTCTTGGCAAAGATACGGATAATTGAGCACTAGTTCTCCGACGGCAAAAATCGCAGGATCCACTTTTTAGAATTAAACAAAGACCATTACTACTCCCGAAACGGGAAACGCCTATCTTTAATCTACTAAAACTTTTTCTTCTAACCCCTGTAACGTACACGTTTGCCATAGCTGCTGTGTAGGAATTTGGCCTGCTGTAATATAGCGAGGTTTACCTAACATTTTTTCAAGTGCTTTGTGAATATCAATAAAGTGTGCCGCCCCCATTTCACTAAATACGACCTGATACTGATTAAGTGCAGCTGCTATGTTTTCCAACATAAACACGCTACGCACATCAGATTGCCCGTGCATAATTTTGTAGAAAGGAGTAACACGCACCCACTCTTTGGGATATACTTCCATTAGATCCATATAAAACGGAATAAAATCCGTTGTATTAAAATCCTTCTGATAGTGTTGGTTAAAATAAGCAAGCAATCCTTCTTCGGTAAATAATTCTCCCCACGCTGGATTGTGTACAGTACGTTTATAATCTTTGATTTCTTGTGCGGCATTGGTTTGTTTTCCCTCGTATTTGGCAAAACCATATGCATTGCGGATGATCCAAAACATTTGGAAGTCATCGTATGAAAATCCGTGCTTTTTAGCATACTTCCATTGGGTTTCTAAATCAGCATCCGTACGAACAAGCGGGATATTGTGTTTTGCACTCCATGCGGCTGTATAAGCATCTTCATGTTCATTGCAATTACCCAGAGGAAAACCCGGCTCCCTTTCAATCAAAGCCACATTCGGGATATATTCACTAAATGCGTACTGTACGGCGGGCAAAGATTGCGGCCCGTGTGAAGCGGCCAGTAGCACAAGTGTTTTTTTACCCTTTTGATAAACAGCCAGAAAAGGCGGCCTTACTTTATCATAAAAGGCACGTGCCTCTTGTGGTGTGGGGTCTACTACTAAACTGGTATCTGCTACAAATGTTGAGGTAAATACAGACACGCACGAGGCACAAAATAATGACAGCAATAAAAGGATATTACGTTTCATGTTTTGGTTACTCCTTAAATGAATTGACATGTAACCCAATTTACGATATTTCCGTGAGGTATGTTAGTGCATAGAGGTATTGTACAATATCCTAATACTTAATCTTAAAATAATCCAGTACCGCTTTCATTTGGTCTTGCGCTGATAAACAGGTATCTATTAAACGTTCGTGGTTATGGGGCCACTCGTTAAGACCTTTATAATAGAACATCTTTATATTGTCTGTAATGATAAACGGCACAATGTTATTACGCAGACACTCTTTGAATAAGATAAGCCGCCCGATACGCCCGTTCCCGTCTTGGAAAGGTTGGTATTCAACACCATTTTCCAACACTTTTACTTCTATTGGTGTTACCTCGGTAGGTTTTAGTGATAATACTACCCGGCGCAGGTAAGCGGTTATCGCGTGGCCGGGCAGACACTTTTTAACGGTATTTCTGCAACAGCAATGAACGGACAAACCTGGTACGCTCGTAAATCTTCCGGAGCAAAACTGTCCGCTCCCCGACTACAAGTGTTTTAGTTATAGGACCCACCGCGTGGATAGGCCCTTTGACCCTGTTTTTGTTCCCTTGTTTTCTATATAATATATATATGAAAAAATTAACTGTTTTTTTGATTTTTGTTTTATCCGCTTGCACGGCAAATCTGGCGTTTGCCCAAGGTAAGTTGGTTGAAGGCGCCGCCAAGGCTAGTGCAAAGGCGGGCGAAGTCGCGGTCAGTTCCGCCGCCAAGGCTGGACGAGCGGTTACCAGCGGAGTAGCCAATGCTATGCCGAAAGTGATGCTCCAACAGGCGAAACTGGCGCAGATTACCGAACAAATTAAAATTTCTACGCCCACGCCCGCACAGACTTCCAAGGCAACGACGTCCCGATTGTCCAGCATTACTGGCACTTTAAAACGCTTAATGGGCAGAACCCCAGCCGTCCAGTTGCCGCCACAAGTTTTGCACACAGATTTATCGTTAGAAATTAATGATTTCTCGGCCTACAAAACCGATTTAAAAACTCTCCCCGCCGAAACCCCGTGGAAAGAAACTCCGCAGGATATGTACCGCGCGTTAAGTTTGCCCGCAGACGGAGCGGCCTTGCGCAACATTATGGAAAACGGACTTCTGTTAAAAGATGTGGGCCAGTTCAGCAACAACCGAACAATGTCTTATGCCAGTGGAGACCCGCGTATGGTCAGAACGGTTTCTTCTATGAGATTTAACTCTTTGGCCAGCAATCCGAACACCGCTGTTTATTATGCCAAACAGCACCACAGCAAAGACATTATCGTCGTGCTTCGCGTACAAGGGTTGCCAGAACACGGAAATATCATACACGTGGGAAGAGATATCCCGGCAGAAAATATTAAAGAAGTTATCGCCGCTTTAAAAATCGGGGCCAGAACCGTATGGTGCCGGATAAAAGCAGAAGAGGACGGCTTTACTCTTAACCCATATCTGTTTGATGTTTCCGGATTATAGGTCCAAAGACCTATGGTTTTTTAGCCGAGGAGCCTTATACTATAAGTAATCCCGAGTAAGGAGTTTTTTATGAAACGCACCCTATTTCTTTTGCCTATTATTGCCGCATTGCTTTTATCTGCGCCACTTCAAGCGCAAAACTTGGTAAAGGCAAGCAAAGGGGCAGAAAAAGCCACCTCTACCGTCCTAAAAGCCGGTGAGGCGGGGGCTAAATCCGCGGGCAAAGCCGCAGCCGCCGCAAGCACGGTATCCTTTTCCACGCGCTTGGCCCAGCAGTTCCCAGGCGTGGTGGTAAAAGCCTATGAATTAAAAGGGCTTTCTCATCAGCAAGCCTTGCGCAAAGCCGTGGAATTGGGCGCTAACAAAGCCCAACCCGCTTGGCCCAAATTGCAAACCGACGGATCTATTCACACGCAAACATTTAAAGATTTGACATTGGACGGGTACAAGGGTGCCATTCCCGCGCTGCCGCACCCGAACCGCAATATTTATTTGCACCGCGGTATGGGGCTGACGGAAGAAGGCTTGGTAAAGGTATTACAAAAGGGCGTCCTTTTGGAAGATGCCGGTGGGGCTTCTGACTGGTATAACACCGCTTTGGCGATGGGCGGCCTTGCCTCGCCGGGGATGTCCCAATCGCTATTAGATAAAATGTCCGAAGCCAAAGCCATTAACTTTACGATTGATGCGCAGGAAGCCGCGCACTATGCCCAAAATAACAGTTTTAAAGAAGGCAAAGTGCCTGTGGTGGTAACTACGCACGGTATGCGCGACAAGGACCCGGTGTCCGGCTATTACACGTTTAAAGAAGACATCAAACCCGAACAATTTACAGCGGTAGCGGTCTTGCTCAAAGGGCCTATGGGTTTTCCGCTTTGGTTCCGCGCCAGCCTAGGCCAAGACGGCAAAACGCTTGTCTTAACGCCCTATCAAGTAACAAAAGAATAACTTTTGCCCGGGGTTTTTAGAAGCCCCGGGAATTTTATGCTTTACAGTTTTCCCCCTCTTATTAATTCCAAAACCCGCGTACTGGTGGTTGGCAGTATGCCGGGAGCGGCCTCTTTAAAAGCGCAGGAATATTACGCTTACAAATACAACCAATTTTGGAGAATTATTTTTGACCTGTTCGCCGGCGGGCGCATACCCCAAAACTATGAAGATAAAAAACAAGTGTTGCTCGCTAAAAGCATTGGCCTATGGGATGCCTTGGCCGCCTGCCAACGAGAGGGCAGTTTAGACGGGAATATAACGGAACCCACCCCCAACGATTTTCCCACTTTATTTAAAAAATATCCCAGCGTACACACCCTATTATTTAACGGGCAGGCCGCGCGGAATCATTTTAAACGCGCCTTTGGCGACGGCGGCAAAATTTGCGTACTTCTCCCCTCCACTAGCCCCGCCCATGCTTCGCGCCCTTACGAGGAGAAAAAAATTCTCTGGAAGCAATCCTTTTTGACGGCGTTAAACCGTTCTATGTAGTCCCCACGCTTTTAAATAGGATAATTTTTGACTGATTAAGTTTTTTGCTTTTGGCGAGTTCCTTTTTCCGTACAGTCTTACCGGCTACCTCTTTTTGACCCTCCTCAAACCCGCTAAATGCCGCACCAAGGAAAAAAAGAGACTCTTATTTATCAAGCCAAAGATAGAAAAACCAAACAAAAAGTAACTTTGGCCAATGAAATTGTATGGCTGACCCAAGTTCAACTGGTAGGGTTATTTCAATCAAGCAAATCTAATATTAGTAAGCATATCTTGGAAGAAGGAAATAATCAGTTGTGCGGATTTTCCGAACAACTGCCACTGATAGAAGGGATTATAGTACAAGTTACTACAATTTAGATGTAATCCTAGCCGTAGGTTAATAGGTGCAGGCCGAGCGAGGTACACAATTCCGTATATGGGCTACCCCAAAGAAAGGTGTACACAATATAACACTTTTCGTTATAATATGTACACCTGTTTGGAGATGAACAAAAGTTAAACCGTGCCAAAAAGCGCGTAAATTCAATTTAGTATAGACGGATTTAACTATAAAACTGCCCCGTATTGCGAGCCGTTCGGTACATAAAGCGTAAGAGGGAACCCGCAAGAAAGGGATACCTAACGCGTATGTAACCAACGGCAAGCAATCATAGCAAGGACAGGTCGTTTACAGACAAAACCCCTTTCTAAACCGTTTTTATCACCGCAAACTACCACGGGGGCTTATTTGTGCACAAAAATCACATGATTACAAACATAATTTTTATTGTTTTGATACGTTTTCATCTCTTCATAATGAAAATGTTGGTATGTGGAATTATCTCTAGATACACTCTGTAAATTTTCGTCATACCATCTGCTCCATTCATGGGCCCCATTGCGGTAGAAGGCATTTCTTCCCAAAGAAAGAGGCTTTTCACTCTTTATAAGAATACTAAACTTATCAAAAATTTGATCATATATCCACTGCGCTAGCACTTTATGGAGTCCATCTAGCGTTTTGATAGAAATTTCTGCCTCCGGCACCCACCCTCCATAGAGGGGCCTATAAATGGCTCGCGTATATAACTTGAGGCCGCTAGGCTCTTGAAAGGAGCGGGAAACTTTCCAGGCAGCAGCTAATTCTTTAAAGTCTTTTTGACATTCCGGCGGTGCCTGTATTTTATCAAGATCTACCGCGGCACATTCAGAAAAATCAATTTTGCCTTTAGAGTTTTTGTTTTTCCGTGCGGTTCTTTTGGTTTGCCCCTTACAATAACTCGTTCCGCTCATACATTGGTACAGTTTTTGCAAGCGGACCTTTGAAAGAGTATCCCCGGGATTTGCCACCGCAGATAACTGATTCAACTGCCACGGACTACCCGGCGGGGTATAAGCGTAAACACAAGTAATATTTTTTTTATTTGATGTTCTTGAAACGGACCGGGCATCCTCACCAATCTTAGTATAATAAGCATCCGACCAAACGATGAAATTTTGTACGGCTGCACGCTCGCCCAACTCGTCCAATTCTATATCTTCATAAACTTCCCCTTGCAAAGAAGATGGCGGTAAGGTTTGAGCGAAGCCCTCTTTCACAGGAACACGAATTTTTCCGTTTACGATTGGATACTGATCCGCTTTTGCTTTCAGGTTTTCCGGCACATATGTTTCCGGCACTTCCACATACGTGAGCAACTCCAACTGGTCTTGAAATTGCTTGTAGTACAAGGGAGAAAAGGCATCAGAAACGGTATGAGCAGCGCCAACAATGACCAAGATTCCCCCGCTGACAAGCAGGCTTTCCGGCGCGCTGGCCTTCGCCAAAGAAATAAATTCTTTGCTTTTAATCGTTTTGTCCAACACTATGGAAAGCGCTACCGTAGCATAGGCTTCTTTATTTTTTTCCACAGGAAGAAGCAGTTGGCCTTTCACATACGGGAATACCCGGTTACCCAAGAGTTCAAGCCGTACGGTTTCCTTCGGATTGCCGGTTTTGCCGGTCCGCAAGGCTTCAAGAATAGCAACGGCTTCTTGCGGGTAATAACGGAATTTCCCTTCGTAAAAATCCTTATAATCGTCATTATAGGCATAAGCGGCAGCTACGGTAGCGGCCAAAAAGCGGAATGGCTTGGAATACTTAGGGTTGGTAACATAATCCATCAGTTTGGTTTGCTCGGCAGGGAACAAACTTTCCGCATAATACGCCAACACCAACCGCACAAAGCGGGGCGGTATATAGTTGATATGTTTTTTGTTAAAAGAGGCGTTTTCGGCCATAAAAGTCAACAAGGGTCTAAAATCACGACGCTCTTTTAACATATTGTTTAGAATTTGAACATCAAAAACAAAATCTTTTTCTTCTAATTTAGAATCTTGTTCAAACAAAAATACGCTTTCCAAATGGCTTACATCAAACGCGGGAACAATTCCCCCGTCTTTCCCGTCGGATAAACCCTTCGTCAACTCGCCGGGAGCTCTTTTCTTTCCCCAAAAAGGGTCCACTTCCTTTTGGGCTAACTTTAACTCTACTTTTTTATGCAAGACGTCATCAGTTAATTTACCGAACTTAAACACAGGCTTTTTCCCGACAATTTCCGCTTGGGTGGATCTTACTTCTACCTTTTTTCCTTTTTCAAGGAACATAAAACCATCACTCCGCACCAAACCGTATGTGCCTTTTGCGTCCGCCAACTGCGCAAGACTTTTGTATAAATCCATAAAATGAGGGGATTTTTCTTTTGCTCTATCCCCTGTTAAATAAACATACTGCTCCATAATATTGTAACAGGCGGGAACAAGCACTTTTTTTAATTGTTCTTTCTCGTTTTGACTCAGGTTCCCCCGTTCCACTCGCGTGGCTAATATCCGTACACATTGGGGCCTAAACCATTGGGGACTTTTAGGGTCGGTCAACATAGTCTGAATATTGCAAGACGAATATTCTGCATCCGAGTTTTTTCCGGCAGAATGATTAGACGCATAAGTATTTATGCAGGTAGCAAAAAAAACTACCAGTAAAATAAATAGTTTTTTCATAATAGAGAACTCCTTATTTTTATTGTAATGGTTATAATACAGGATGTCAATAGGAGGGCCACCCGGCCTACCTCTACCACAAACTCGCTTTTTGCGCATTTTATAATATCTACCATTAAAACGGGTTCTATTTTCCCCCCGCATACTACAGGGAAACAAGTTCGCTTGTGCGCACAAAAAAACCACGCTTTCGCGTGGTTTCTAAAAGTGCGCCCAACAGGAATCGAACTTGTATCTTCAGCTCCGCAGGCTGACACTCTATCCATTGAGCTATGGGCGCTTAAATCGGATTTTGTTTCGCGGATTAATTACTACCTAATTATTTTAACATTTTTATTTGCAGTTTTCAACGGGTTTTATAAAAACTTATTTTTCCGTCGTAAATCTATATATTTATTATATCATTTTCTTTTCGCATAAACACTCCAAACTGCTATAATAACAGTATGAACGAAGCAAAAACAGGTACCTATGTGTACGATAAAAAATTAGGAAAAGTCGTAAAAGTATCCGACCGTGTTCCGTCGGTAAAAAAATCCGCAGGCCACATTTGCGGCGGATGCTGTGGCTGTTGCCACGGGAATAATGACTAATTTCCAGCCATCAGTGGGAGCCTTATTTGCACAAGCATTGCAGGGGCTTGCGGATGTTTTGCGCAAAGTTTTTCTGCCACATCTAGCCGCCGGGCTAGGGCTGTTTATTATATCGGTGTACAGCGTTTATTCATTTGTTTTGGCACCTGTGCATTTGCCCCCCTTGGCGGAGTTTATTCTCGTCGGTGCGCTCTTTTTGGGCTACGGTTTAGCCGCCTTTGCTTATTCCTTTATTACCGCGTGCGCGTTTGCCCTGCGCATCGCTTGTGCTACTTGGGAAGAATTTATTGATAATACGCTGGACCAAGTTAAACAAGCCGCCGCCCATAAAATTGACGATATGAACGAAAGCCTCGCGAAGGACCAAGCCAAAGTAATTATATCCGGCAGTGTGCGGGAGGTGTTTGGCGAATTCAACCAAGGGCGCAAAACCTCTTTCGGGCGCGCCTTAACACGGCTTTTGTTAGGGGTAACTTCGCTGGCGATGCGTTCCGTACTTCTTTCCCGCTTGGTCAAAATTTCAGGCCAAACGGTGCAACTGGGTAAATTATTTGCAGGAAGGGCTACCTTGGTGGGCGCGATTTTTCTTAATTTGCGTTTATTTTCCACCTTACTTTTGATATTCTTATATATAGTGGGCATAGTGGCCCTTATACTTAATTTTTTACTTGTGTTTTGGTTAAAATAATATGATTCAAAAATATTTACTGCTACTTCTTTTTTCGTTTATTTCCCTTTCAGCCTCGGCGGAAACGGGCTTACAGTTATTAAACCGCGCCAAACAACAAACGGACCCCGCCGCACAAATTAAACTATTGAATAAGGCCATTTCCAAAGCGCCCAAACTGGCGGATGCCTATCACTACCGCGCCGATGCGTATTTGGCAAGCGGTAAAATCAACCAAGCCTTGGCCGACTATTCCAAAACGGTATCGCTCCGCCCCAAGGACCCTTTCCGCTATTATGCCCGGGGATTGGCCTATATGCAGGCAGGGCGGGCGTCGCTCGCACAAACAGACCTGACGAAAGCCATTTCGTTAAAACCTGCCCACCGGGATTTTTACTTAGCACGCGCTCGGGCCAACACGGCCCTAAACAAGTACGAACTGGCTCTTGCAGATTATAAAAAATATTTGGGCAAGCGCACCCCGTCCGTAGCGCTGGGGCGCGAATTAATCCCTGTGTATTTAGGAGCATACCGCTATCCGGCGGCAGAAAAGTTGATAGCTGCCCAGCAGGCGGCAGGTAACGATTCGGCTGATTTACACTATTGGCAGGGGCGCATTTTTTCCGGACAAGGCCGGTTAGACGAGGCTGTTTCCGCTTACAGCAAGGCAATCAACCGCGACGAAGCCTATGCTTCTGCGTATCGCTACCGGGCAGGAGCATTTAAAGATATGGGTGATTTTGAAGCCTCTCTGGCGGACTATACCACCCTTTTAAAATTACAGCCCGAAGCAATCTTTTTTAACCGCCGGGGGCTTGTCTATGAAGAAATGAAAGATTTTAAACACGCGGCCGAAGATTATTCCCGCGCCATAGAACTTTCGCCCAAATGGGCTATTCCGTACAACAACCGCGGCTTTGTAAAAATGCAACTTAAAGATTGGAACGGTGCCAAAGCGGATTTGGAAACCGCTATCCGTTTGGACGGAACAAGCCCGACCCCGTATGTAAACCTGGCAGGCGTATATTGGATAGCCAAAAAAGACCGCAAAAATATGTTTGATAATTTGGATAAAGCAGTGCGGCGCAACTTTAAAAATTTTGACTCACTTTACGACGAGGACCAAAAGGGCTGGATGTTTAAAAACATTAATAAAACCGCCGAGTTCCGCGCAGTTTTATATAAGTAAGTATTTGACAAACAGCCCCGGGAAAATGCCCGGGGCTGTTTTATCTCCGCTGAAAAACCGGCTTAACGTTTTAACTTGGCGCACAGTTCCGCCAAGCCCGAAGAGATATCCTCCTTTTGCACGATTACCCCCTCCGGCACCGTTAAATTAACGGGTGCAAAATTCCATATGGCTTTAATACCGGCCGCCACCAATGTATCCGTAATGCCTTGGGCAGCCTCGGCAGGAACTGTCAAAATGGCTATCTTTAAATTTTCCCGCTCAATAATACTGGCCAGTTGCGCGGTGTGATACACGCGCACACCGTGCAGGAAATTACCCACTATTTCCGGATGCGTATCAAACGCCGCGACAATTTCAAGGCCGTGGTTTTTAAACCCGGCAAACCCCAACAGAGCCGACCCCAAATGCCCCGCACCCACCAGAAAAGCCTTGTTTAAATTATTCCAGCCTAAAAACTTTTCAATAACCGCTATGGTTCCTGCCACTTTAAACCCCGCACGCAGTTTACTGGGTGCACCGACAGCCTGTAAATCTTTTTTAATAACAATCGGCAACAGTTGCGTTTCCTCTGCCAAAGTGGTGGAAGAAACCAATTCCCGCCCGTAAGTGTGCAAGTTGTAAAAAATTCGCAGGTATTGGGGCAGGCGGCGTATGGTTTGGGCACTAATCTCTTTTTTGCGGTGAAAAAGGCTCATAAATAAAATTTCTCCGTCGTAAGTTACTGGATATCTTGATATCTATGTTATCTTTTTTAAATTGCTTCTGTCAAGCCTTAAAGAAAGCCTTTCTAGAGGTATTATTGACTTTAAATTCCCCAAAAGTTAAAATATAGATAACGAAATATCTATAACAGGTATTTTAAACACTTAAAGGAGAATAAAAAATTATGGCGGAAAAGAAAGTTGCCGCTGCTCCGGCTGTTGCCACTCCCGAAGAAATGGAACATTTGACCCAGGTCGTGGATAAGGTAAAAGCCGCCCAGCGCATTTATGCTACTTATACGCAAGAACAGGTGGACAAGATTTTCCGCGCGGCCGCTATTGCCGCTGCGCAACAACGTATTCCGTTAGCCAAAATGGCTGTGGAAGAAACCGGTATGGGTGTAATGGAAGACAAGGTAATCAAAAACCAATTCGCTTCCGAATACATTTATAACCAATACAAAGATACCAAAACCTGCGGCGTTCTGTCCGACGACGACGCCTTCGGTTACCGCAAAGTGGCGGAACCTATCGGCGTAATTGCCGGTGTCGTTCCCACCACCAACCCGACGGCTACCGCCATTTTTAAAAGTCTTTTGGCTTTAAAAACCCGCAACGGTATCGTTTTTTCTCCGCACCCGCGCGCTAAAAAATGCACCATCGCCGCGGCCAAAATTGTATTAGATGCGGCGGTAGAAGCCGGCGCCCCGAAAGACATCATTGGTTGGATTGAAAACCCGACAATGCCGCTTTCCAACGCTTTAATGCACCACCCGCACATTAACCTGATTCTCGCCACTGGCGGCCCCGGTATGGTAAAAGCCGCGTATTCCTCCGGCAAACCGGCCTTGGGCGTAGGCGCGGGCAACACCCCGGCCGTCATTGATGCCACCGCCAATATCAAAATGGCCGTCAGTTCTATTATTATGAGCAAAACCTTTGATAACGGTATGATTTGCGCCAGCGAACAGTCCGTAGTGGTGGAAGAACCCGTTTACGACCAGGTCAAAGCGGAATTTATCGCCCGCGGCTGCCATTTTGTAACGGGAAAAGACCGCAAAAAATTGGCTGAAACCATTGTGGTAAACGGCAAACTTAACTCCGGCATTGTGGGCCAGTCCGCTATGAAAATCGCCGAAATGGCCGGTATTAAAGTTCCTGCCGGAACCAAAATTTTAATCGCCGAAGCCAACGAAGTAAACGACGAAGAAGTCTTTGCGCGTGAAAAACTCTCCCCGGTGTTGGCCTTCTACCGCGCCAAAGATTTTAACCACGCGGTTGAACTCGCCCGCGATTTGATTCTCTACGGCGGAGCAGGCCACACCTCGGTACTTTATACCGACGAATCCAACGAAGAACACATTGACATCTTTAAGGATATGCCCACTGCCCGCACGCTGATTAATATTCCCTCCTCCCAGGGTGCTATCGGCGACGTGTACAACTTCAAACTCGCTCCGTCTTTGACGTTGGGCTGCGGCTCTTGGGGCGGCAACTCCGTCAGCGAAAACATTGGGGTAAAACATCTTATGAACGTGAAATCCGTCGCGGAACGCCGCGAAAATATGTACTGGTACAAAGTACCGCACAAAATTTATTTTAAACGCGGTGCGCTCTCGCAAGCCTTGGCCGAACTGGCCGGGAAACAACGTGCGTACATCATTACGGATAAAACGATGGAACAGTTGGGCCACGTTCGCGCCGTTGCGGACGTTTTGGAAAGCCTGAACATCAAGTTCCGCGTATTTTCCAACGTACTGCCGGACCCGAACATTGCCAACGTAAACGAAGCCTTGGCTATTGCCAACTCCTGGCAGCCGGACATCATCATCGGCCTCGGCGGCGGTTCCGCTATGGACGAAGCCAAAATGGTATGGCTGCTTTACGAAAACCCGGACACCAGTTTTGAAGATATCGCTATGCGCTTTATGGATATCCGCAAACGCATTTACGCGGCTCCGCCCTTGGGCAAAAAAGCCACGATGGTTGCTATCCCGACCACGTCCGGTACCGGCTCCGAAGTTACGCCGTTTACCATTATTACCGACGAAAAAACCGGCACCAAATACGCTATTACGGACTATGCTTTAACGCCCGATATGGCTATCATTGACCCGGAATTTGTACTCGGTATGCCCAAAAAACTGACGGCTTGGTCCGGCTTGGATGTATTGACTCACGCGATTGAAGCCTACACCTCCGTCTATTCCACGAACTTTACGGAAGGGCAAGCCTTAGAAGCGATGCGCTTGGTATTCAAATATTTGGAAAAATCCTATACCTTGGGTGCCAAAGACGTAAATGCCCGCGAAAAAATGCACTACGCGGCCACCATTGCCGGTATGGCTTTTGCTAACGCGTTCCTGGGTCTGTGCCACTCTATGGCGCATAAATTGGGTGCTATGTACCACGTTCCGCACGGTTTGGCCAACGCGCTCCTGCTCACTTATGTAATTGAGTTCAACGCCACGGATAAACCGACCAAACAGGGATTGTTCCCGCAGTACAAATACCCGTTTGTGAAGGGCCGCTATGCCAAGATTGTGGACTTCTTACTCCCCCATAACAATATGGGTGATGACAAAGATGCCAAAGTGGAAAAATTGATTGAGATGATTACGGACCTCAAAAACAGATTGGATATTCCGAAATCCCTCAAAGAATACGGCATCCCGGAAAAGGAATTCTTGGATAACTTGGATAAACTTTCCGAATTGGCCTTTGACGACCAGTGCACCGGCGGTAACGCGCGCTATCCGCTTATCAGCGAAATTAAGGACTTATACCTGAAAGCGTACTACGGCGAACCCGTCAAACACAAAGCCGACTAATGGCTTAACTGAATTGAAAAACGGCCCCGGGCATTTTTGTCCGGGGCTGTTTTGATATTCCTCTTGCGCCTATAAATACAACAGTTTAAAACCAATACTTATGCTCCAATCTTTCGTTTTCCAATTTCCCGAACCGTGCGTACTGGCATTGGCATAAAAGGCCGTACCGTCATTAACCAATGTACCCACCTCCACCTCGGGGATAAACTCCGCCAGTCCGCTGTGTTCATAGTCCATATAATAATACAGGTTTGTCAGCACCCACCACTCATTAGGCGAGGTGTAGCCCACGTTCAGGCGCACACGGCCCATATTGATATCGTCGCGTGCGTGGTCCCCCACCACAGAAATATAATACTTATATCCCAAGGCCGCATAAGCACCGTCAAAAAATTTACGCAAAATAAACACGGACGGGCTGGCCTGCAACTTACCTGTCCCCAAGCGTTTATCGGTAGCCGTGGGCACAAACATTTCCATTTTTACGCCATATCCAAACTCGCCGTCCGCCTGCGGATTCAGCCACGACATACTGACAAGCGCATCACCCAAACCGCTAACCGATTTTTCCGGTGATTCATAACGCGCAAGCGGTACTTCCACTCCCCAGTTATACCGCGGGTTAATCACACGGTATGTCTTTAAGGTAACTTGGCTGGACGAAATACCTGCGCTGTCGTCAATGGTGGTAAGCGAGGGATTAACTTCAAAAGTAGTAATATTTTCCGTCGGCACCACGCCATAATGATAAGAGCGTTGGATTTGAGCCGCCGCCGGGCCTGCAAGTAACGCACAGCATAACACAAGTATCCATTTTTTCATATATATTTTCTCCCTCCTTTTACTTTAATGGTATTTTATTAAAATTCAAGTTCTTTGTCTTTTCCGCAGAGGCAGAAAGGAGTAAAAAACGGGCTCCCGTCTGCAAGGTGTAGGCCGTTACTGTTCCGCCGTACATATGCAAAAAAGAATCCTTGCCAAAAAATAGGTCTTCCCCTTCGCCAAAATGCGCCCGCCCGCCAAACACATATACCAAGGTATTATTTTCGGGCGGAACCGGATAAGTAAACGCGGCACCTGGAGACAAGGTAATATCCAACATTAAACTTTCCCCACACGAGGGATTAAAAGGCCCGGTTTTGCCCTCAAAACTACCGCAGAACACGCGGACATCTGCTCCGTGGTATCCAACCACCAAAGGCACATTTTCGCTCTCTGTCTGCAAGTTTTGCGGCTTTTTGGATATATCAGCGGAGGCAAGCCACAGTTCCGCATTTAAAACATAAACGGTTTTGGCCGGGGTACGGCGTGTAAGCCCGCCTATGGTATTTATCCAGCGGGAAACACCCCCTTGGCTGGCTAATTCGTCTAGCAGTTCGGCTTCTTCGCTTGGCCCGGTTACCAAATAGTTTAAACGGTCCATACCCGCTACCGCTGAGGGCGGCAAGATATCGGACCGCTCAAAATCTGGACTGCAATAGCAAACGGCAAACCAACAAAACGGTTGCATAGCCCCGGCATTACGGCGGTCAATCAGACGGCGGATAACCAAACAAGGCCCGACAGGGGCTTTTTTCCACATTGTTTTCGTTTTTAGCGCAGTTGTCATTTTGTCCTCCCATAAACAAACAGACCGGGTATCTACTCATATTCTACCCGAACTGGGGACATTTTAAACGCTTGGAAATGGGTTAGTTGCCCTGCGGGCGGCTACTCTATGCGCCAGGCGGCGATTATTTGCCCACACTCTCTTTTAGTATTATTGCACTCCTCTAAAACAGCCTTGCGGGCGGCTACTCTATACGCTAGGCAGTGATTGACGGATCCCCGACAGAAACACTCGGGGATGACAACAAACGGCAACAGAAACAACATATCCAAGACCACTCCGCGCCGGTTGACTTTCCAAGATAACGAAAAAAAGGACAAAGAAAAAACCCCGGGAGGTTTTATCCCCCCGGGGTAATACAACTTTAAAACAACTGCTTATTCTACATCAGGTGGTCCACATCAATTGTTTCATTTGAATCATAGGTGCTAGTAGTAGATTCACCAGCCACGCCATAATATGAACCACATTTATTATTGTTGCTGTTGCTCGGTTTTGCATTTTTCCCATTAATGCACAATGCACCAATGTAGAGCAAAGCATCTTCTACGTTCATTTCCCCGTCTCCCAAACCGCACGGGTCATTCGGGCTTTCGTTAAACAAGTGCATATACTTCGATAAATATGCCCTGCGGTTCAAGGCATCAATCGTCTTGTTGGAACTAGCAGCCAATTCCTGCTTCGTTACGGATTCCCTGCGTTGGAAACCAACTGCTTCCGCAATGGCGTGCAGAGGATAGGCTTTGGGGTCATTAGCATTAGTTACCCAACCACCACGCTCCAAAGCAGACAGATATCCATCTCGGCCCGTTTGCCCGATAAACGGAACATCTGCTTTATCGCCCGTGCTCATTTCGTTCCAGTTGTAGCGGCCATAATGGTACGGTCTTACGCTAGCCATAGCCGTAACGGTATGACCATTACCCTGCTTTACAGCACCGCAACCCAAGAAACGTCTATCGGCAATAATCAATCTTTTAATTTGCGCATCAGACATATTGGCTAAGTCATGGTTCTTGGAGTTCTGCAACGTAAGCGGAGCCGGGAAATACGAGGAGTCCGCACTCGTGTAAGCAGCAAACGCACCGAACGTATTTCTCCACGGAGCGCGCAATTTCAGCATTTGCGGGTCATAGGAGTTATACCCAATGGTTTTACCCAAAGAACAAACAACTTCCAGCGGAACCTTTGCATTTTTATCTTGTGCATAGGCTACCGTCATAGCGTCCACCAACTGCGGCACACTTACTTTGCCGGAGTGTACGAACTTGGTATTCGCCGCCGTAAACGCCGGCGAAGCGTTCGTGCTGGCAATTACGCTGTTAATATAATCAGCCGCCACATCCTGCTGTAACAAGGGGGCAGCACCACCACCGCGGGCTACACCAACAGCCAAACACTCCTTGCTATTAAGCGTTTCATTGAACGGCTTGGCGCCACCTTTACCGTTTACGGAAAGCGTCGGAATTTGAAGCAAGCCCGTGCGTTCTTGGTATTTAGTGGGAATACCTTTGGTTCCGTTCATATTATCCGCAAACTGCAAGATTTTTTCTTGCGGATCGTTCCCGCTAGGTTTCACGTCCTTCTGCGGCGGCACAGGGTCCTGATCTTTATCACCGCCCAACTCCACCGGGAAGCCGATGTAATTGTTTCCGCCGTCGTCATACACGCAGGTAGCGGTGCTGACTACACGGCCCGGGCGGTCTTGGCCCAAAATAGCCGTAACTTTGCCTTTCTCGTCGCGTTCTTTGATTACACCATTTTGGCAGCCGCCTTTATTAATGCTTTCGCCGTCCACGGACAGGCTGTCGCACTGGCGGATTTCCCAAGTGATAATCGTACGGTTGGACGGGTTCGTTCTATCCGAACCGCGCAACTTTTTGATATTGGCGGAGTTCGCAATTACTTGGTAACCCGTGGCCAAATTCTGGGCATTGCGTTCCTTACCCAACGAGTTGGTTACAAAACCGGAGCCCGTCATTTGCTCGCTCCACGAACCTTTGTACGGTTTGATATCCATATGCGGAATATCATAATACTGGCCGTGTGCAATATTCGTAGAGGTGGTAATCGCGGACGCCACATCGTTATCTTCGCCCTGAATCATATACGAAATCAGGAAGCGGGATTTCATAGCGTTGTAAGCCTCGTCACCCGCCATACCGTTGGTAAACGTCAAGTGAGCGTACGGCATACCGTTAATCTTAGCGCCCTGGTTGGAAACCGTGGCGTGGTTTTCGCAAGTGATACGCACCAACGGATACGGACAGCGCGCACCCGTTACAAAGCCTTTGCCCTGTTTGGCACCTTTGGTGGAAACAGACAAAGAATCTTTGGCGTTGGTGTCGCCCGCATCTTTCATAATACCGCCTTTACGCAATACACCCAAGAATTTGGTGTATTTAATAGGCGTTTCCAAAGCCGCTACCTCTTCGGGGGAAACATCACCACCAGAATCAGCCGTGGCCGTGCCCGAGGAAGCCTTGGTAGGCGCGGGGGTATTTTTGCTACCAGCATCAGCCGTAGCCGTGCCCGAGGAAGGCTTGGTAGGCGCGGGTTTATCTTTTCTAATCTTTTTATTTTTAATAGCAACGCTTTCCACGAACAACGGCACAAAGTCTTTGCGTTTCGTCATTGCCGAGATGTTGCTGTTAAATGTAGTACCTCTATCAATGTAACCCACCACCAATTCTTGCGCTTGTTTGGTAGGCGTCATTTTATAGTATTTAGACAACATATCCGTAGGAATACCTACCACATAGTGGAACACGGTCCATTTGCCGGCATCTTTGGTGCTGTCAAAGTCGGCGGTATAGATACCGTCTTTGGCAAAGGTGTTGCAGTCGCCTGCTTCGGCAAAGGTCCCTTTGTTTTTACCAAAGAGTTTGCTCCACATTTTGCCAAACGCGCCGCCCAAGCCATTGCTCAGGCAGTCAATACGCTGGCTGAAAAATCCCAAACTTTCACTGTTTTGGTTGCCACCGCTCCACGGGTCCTTTTGACCGTCATCACCCTTGTAGTTAAACAAGCCATGGCAAGCATCTTTGCCAAATTCACCAAAACTGCGGCATCTTTCGCATTTTGCCCAACTTTCGGCAGTATATTTACCGCATTTGTCGGCATTACCAGCACCCTTAGCGGCACCAAACACTTTACCCATAGCACCGTCTTCGTCGCCGGTAACTAAACAGTTAAACGCACCAGCCAACCAGGTCTTTAACAGGTTATCTTTCCACTTAATCCAGTCCCATTTGCGGTTAAATTCGGCTTCCCATTCTTTCTGGGCGCGGGTTTTCATCATATCCCACCACCAGGGTTCTTTGCCGTTATAGGTGAATTTACGGTCCAAATTGCCTTTACCGCCGCCGGGGCCAAAATTGCCGCCGCCCAAACCGCCGATTTTGCCGGGTTGGACAGGCTTCATCTGCGCGTCCATTAATGCCTGCATAGCATTGGCTTTGGACATAGCATCCTTAGAGCGTCTGGCTTCGGCCGCAGACCCATTACCAAAAGAGGTTCTGGACGGTTTGCCCGCCGCCTGCAAGGGCTGCAAGGAAACCGGCTTAGGGCTGTTGCGCGGACCAGAGGCACCCACTTTGCGGGCAGCCGTTTTCATACCGCCGCCCCACATACCTACACCCAATCTGCTACCGCCGCGGGAGGTTAAGCCAGCGGAAGAAAGCGGATTGATTTTGGTAGCCGCACGGCGGAAAGCCGCACGCGTGGCAGGAGCCGCGGCACGTTTATAAATGTTAGTATTATTCTCTTCCACTTCCGTACTGGTAGAGGATTCTTGCGAAGCGTCGTACCCGTCGTGGGAAGGAATATAATCATTGGTTACTTCGTCCGTAGCGGAAGTATCATCGCCCATTTTAATCAAACTAAGCGAATCGCGCCCCGCAAACTGGGCGATTTGACCGTCCGGGTTGCCCGTGGCGGTATCAAAGCCGTACCGTTCGGGGTCAAACACGGATTCCTCACTCCCGGGAGTAACCATAGGTTCTTCGCTCACTTGTCCGCTGTACTTATACAAGAACGGCAGTAACAAGAGCGCCACCAAAGCGGCGATGAAGAACGGCGCGTCCCGTCTGGTTCTCTCAAAGAGAGTTTGTCTGGGTTTGCCGTCGCTCCCGATTTTGGAGGAAACACGATTAGCAAAAGATTTAGAACCCATAGGCTTGCTGTTCTTAATCTTATCGCTAAAGGTAAAACTGTCTTTATTATCCTTTTTGGCATCAGACGCGCCTAAAAAGGGGAATAAAGACTTCTTTTTATCTTTTTCCTCTGGCATAAGTGCCTCCTATTAAAATAAAACTGCTGGGTCAGGCCCTTTTTTACAGAGCCAAGGGATTTTTTTATCCCGATACATAAATAAAGAAATTCGTTGTTCGGAACTGGATACCCATCCCGTAACAACTTTCTTTATGCGTACTCCCTTACTTCTATTATACAATTAAATCGCCTTTTTTCAAGGGGTTAATTTCGTATCTTTCAAATTTTCCCCGATAGACGAGCCCCACTCCGGTTCCGGAAAGAAGTCCGCCCCGCGCGCAAAAGTGTCATTAACCGTGGCTTCAATATCCGACGGGCGGACACCCTCGTAATCAGCCGATTTTTTACGCGCTGCCATACAGGACTCCTGCTCTTCTAGCGTAGCCAAAGTTTGGCAGCGTTCCTTTTCCTGCTCGCAATAATTGGAATAAGTATCGTACTTATCTTCCAAGCGCAGGGTGGTGCATTTTTCGGTTTGGGCGTTTTTCATTTTCACGCCGCAGGTACTGTTTAAATTGGAATAGGCTTTTTCAACCGCCTTGCAACTATTGCGGATGCCTGCCAAATTATTGGTAAAATTTCCGTTTACGTCGTCGCAACTGGCCGGAAAGGAACCGGGTAAACTTTTAATGGCTTCGTACGAACTGGAAATTTGCTCGTCAATACTCCCGCCCGTATCCTTTAAAGTGGCGTTACACATTTCTTCCTGGTGCAGGGCCATTTTGATACTGTCCATTTCCGCCACCATACTGTTGGGGTCAATGCCCATTCCTCCGGCCATACCCGAGGAATCAAACACGCGCTTGGGCATTTCCGCCCCGCTAAAACCCGCCCCCGCCAACATTTTGCTAAGGCCGGGATTCTTGGCTCTTTTGGCCGCCATACTCGTCAACCATACATAATATAAGTCTCTGCGGGCTTTGTTCGTGTTAAAATCGGCATTGATATTCAGCGGGGTCAGCCCGCCGCCCTTTTTTAGCGTTTGGGTCAGTGCAGTAAGGCCCGAGTCCATACTCCTAGCCTTATCCACCGCGTGCATAAACCAATCCGTACCGCTACCGCCTGCAATATTGGCGTTGGCAATTTTTTTAAGCGTTTGGGTGGAATCAAAACCGTCCTTAGGATTACGGGCAAGCGCGGAGGAATCCGTGCCGAAATACACCTCGGCCTGCTGGGTGGAGTTGGCCTGCGTTTTGGCCACGGCGTTAGTGGGCACAGCCACTCCCGGGCGCTTGATACCGTCGCCCGTATCCACTTGGCTGTATGCGGTGGCAAGGGCGTCCATCGCACGGCCCTGACGGGCCAAGGATGCGTTTAATGCGCGCAAATTGAACAGTTGGGAAGCCTTAGCCTTTTCCAGTTGCTCTTTTAACGAGCCGGAATCGCCCGCAAACACATTTGAGCCGTCGGGGTCCTGGCGTTCGCCGTTCATAATTTTATTATGTTCGTTCCAGGTTAAAAGGGCCTTTAAAAAGGATATATTTTCCGTTTCCTCAGGCGAATATCCCATAGCCCACGCCAAATTGCGCAGAAACGGAATTTTCCCCACAGGGACCACAGAGCCTAACAACAGTAAAACCAAAAAAACCGCCGCCACAATGCGCACATTTTTGGAGCGCGCAAGATTTTTAACCTCTTGCCATAACAGCGGCAAAGTTTTTATATCTTCTTCCTGTTCGGTCGGTTTATTTGGTTCTGCCATAATTTCACGCAAAAAGGCGGGGACGGCACACGCCCCCGCCTATAAGTTTTATTTATCGTTTATAATATCTGTGCCCACTTTTCTCAACTGATTAAGGCCTTCTGCCTTGGCAAAATTTTTGCCTTCCTTCATAGCAAACTTCTTCATTGCGCCCGTTATTTTATTCATAAAGGTATGAAGCGGGCTCTTTTTGTTAGCAAAGGCCGCCGCAATCGTAAAGCCCAAAGCACCGACACACAAACCACTGATAATACTTGCCGCTATGGGAAGAGCCCCCCCTCCAAAGCGCGAGGCATACTGCCCTGCTTTTACCAAGGTAGCGATAGAACTTGCCATTGCCGCTGCAATAATAGCCATACCAGCAATAATTTGCCAAGTGCCGGCCAGACTTTGCTTGGTACCATTCCAAATTAAGTTATACCCAAACACAATAGCCGCCGCCGTGGTCGCCACGCTGGCTAACAGCAAAATGGTAAGCGTATTGCGGGCTTTTTGACGCGCTTTGGCTTCGTCTTCGGTTTTTTTAGCGGCATTGCCGACGGCTTTCAAGCGTTGGTTCGTCGGCGTTTTAAAATCAGCCGAACCCGTCGTGCCGACTTCCACACCACCTTCCACGCGCATACCGCCCGAGTTGTTGGAACCCGCCAAAAAGGCCGTAGAACCTTCGTTTGCGCCACGGTGGCTGTTGCCGGCTACATCAGCAGAGCGTTTGGCAATAGCCTGCAAGTCATTTCCGCCGCGGGAAAATTTACCGCTGGCAATAGTTGTCTGTCTGCCACCGGGAACAAAACCCGCCGTCTGTAATCTGGCGCCGGAACCTGTGTCCATAGCGGACACCAAGTTAGACCCGCTAGGCATTGCGCCCGAAAATTGATAATCACTTCCGCCCGCCGAACCGTTTGAGCCGGAGCGTCCGCCACCCAAGGCGCCGGAGGCTTGGTTAAACACATTTCCGCCGGAAACAGAGCCCATAGAGGCGCGCGTTAAGGTATTAACCGGACGCCCCCCGTTATTGGCCGCCGCGCGGCGGGCCGCATTGTTTACAGCCCCGCCCGCAGAATAGCGGCGAGCTTCGCCAGTGGTAGAATTATTCACTTCCGTAGCCACGTTGGCGTTCATCCCTAAACCGTCAGAGCCGGAAAGTTGAACGGCTTGACCTAAGGAACCCGCCACGTTATCTACTTTATCCAGTCCAAAGCGGCTAGCCGAGCCGTTATCGCCCAAGCGGGCGACATCATCCGGATTAGCCAGTTTATTGCTGGAATCTACAATGTTAATAGAGGTCAGTTGTCCGTTTCTTTCCTGCAACCCCTCATAAGAGGAGGCTGTTCCCGCCACAGAGGACAAAGAACGGACGGCTAACTCCTGCTTGCCCTGCTCGGCACCCACGCCAAACAAGGTGGCCGAAGCAATACCACCCACAGCAAGCGCGGTAACGGAGGTATTAAGCACCGTCAGTTGCACCTTGCCGGAGACGCTTCTTAAAAATTTAAACACGTTCATAATTTTCTCCTTACCGTTTAAACGCGTCCACAGCGTTTTGCACGCCGGACGGCTGCGCTTGCCGTTGCAGAGCGGCGCGGCGGTAAGAGGCCGCTCTTTCCAAGCGTTCCTCCTCGCGCTGTTGCGCCTCTTTTTCTGCGCGCACTTTGGCGGACAGTTGGGCACTTTCGTAATAAATTACCGCGCCCCATACCGCCCACAACGCTACTAGCAAAAGCGCAACCACACGCCAAATAGCATTGTGTTTATTCCACGGCTCAATAATCAAATTTCCAATTTGCATACCTTATTTTCCGTTTTAAGGTTTTGGCAGGGCATCAGGTCTAAATATCTTTCCCGCTGTGCCCGTTGCTCTTTTTGTTGTTGCACTAGCGGCATCTGCCCCTTTTAACCCCAATTTTTCTCCAATAAATTTATAGAAATCCTTAAAGGCTCTTCTAAAAACCCAAGCCATAGCAACCCCGGCGGCCATTAAACCGCCCACTATCATTACGGTTGTGGACATACCCGAGCCGCCCCATTTATTGGCAAACTGGCCACCCTTAACAATCGCCATCGCCGCAACAGCCAACGCCGCCACGGAAATAGCAATCGCCGCAAAAATACCCCAAAAAGAGTGCTTTAACAGCGGAATCGCAATCATTGCGGCCAAGCAAGTGGCAATCGCACGCCAGAGCCATTTTTGCAGGTTTTGGCGGTCAAGCATACGCTGAGTGGCTTCATCCACCGCGCTTTGGGTCCACTTGCCAATGCCGCGCAAATTCGCCTCATTTACATTATCAAAATCCTTAGAGCCTTGCCCTTGGCCGATAGCCACGGTGTCGCCCACAATGCGCATACCGCCCGAAACCTTGGTGCTTGCCAAGAACGCGCGGGAGCCTTCGTTGGCGGAGCGGTTGCGGTTACGGGCCGCATCTGCGGAACGCTTTTGAATAAAGACTAAATCTTTGCCCTCTTTGGACGAGCGGGCGTCGCCTACGGACAAATCTTTATCCGTGCCCAAGGAGTTATTGCCCGGGCCAAAATTGGAGCGGGAACGCATTTGCATCCCCTCTACGGTGCGGTTGGCCTGCGCCTGCGCGGAAGCAAAAATGTTACCCACTTCTTCGGGCGAACCTGCCCCGGCCACAGCGCGGGAACCTGTATTTTTACCGCTGTTTTGAATTACAAAAGAGGAATTAAATGCCTGACCGTGCCCTGCCCCGGCAGAACCCGCACTCGTACGTTTGGCACTTGCCAAAGTGGCTTTACCCGGTTTTTCTTCCGGATTTTGCGCCCCCGCTTGGGCTTGCGCCTGTGCCTGCGCACGGCTGATAACATCTTTCATACCGCTCATTGTGCCCTGTATAGCCGCTAAGGGATTTCCGTCCAGGCCCTCGCCTTTGCCGTCGTTTGCGTTCATCCCCAAGCCTTCGGTTGCACCCATTTGATAGGCGGACGGCGTGGGAGACACGGAAACAGAGGGAATTACGTCATCCTCCATAGCCTGCGCCTGCTTCTGCGCCAAGGTCATTTTTTCGGTCATTTCAATCGCCTTGGAAGGTTTGGCGCGAAAAGCAGATTCCACCTCGCCATTGGCACCGTAAGCGCCGCCGGACGCCCCGGCGACATAAACCACCTCGCCCGGGTCGTACTGGGCGGCGGGATTGAAGGCCGTGTTGTCGGCGGGTGAATCTAAATATTGCCAAGCGGCAATACCGGCCACCCCCACCACGGCAGAAAGCCCCACCGCTTGCGCGGCGGAAAGAGCCATTTTTCCGGCCCGGCCTGTCAGCCATTTAAAGATATTCATAAATTCCTCCTAACTTAAAAACTAAATTTTTTATGCTCGCTGCAACCTATATTTATTATTTTACACTTGCTGCAATCCATATTTTCGTATTCGTTCTTGTTCTTCAAGGCTCTGCTCGTTACGCTTACGTTTAGCCTCTTGCTCTTGCTTATACAATTCTGCCTTCTTCTTATAGGAATCCATCTTCTTAAACCACTCTGCTTTTATTCGTTCGTATTCCTCGAATCCTGATTTGGAATCCCCTTGTACAGGCACCACTTCCTGCTTGCTGTGTTTAGCGCGGGAATTGTACGCCGCCACACGCGTGCTTTGGTACCGGCGAGAAAGATCACCTTCCCCACTGCTTAAAGCCGGGCGCATAGCCTTGCCAAAAGCCTTTTCTTCTTTGCGCAATTCTTTGTTGTAGCGGGCCATCTCTTTATTATAAGTATCGTCTTCTGCGGAAGCCGTCGGGCTGGACGTACCGCCGGAAGGATTATCCGACGAGGCGGTACGACGGACAGGCTCCGCGGGGGCCTCGGCACCCGTAGATTGACGATAGAGAGAACGGGCAGAGCCACTAGGCGGTAACTTATCGGCAGTTGTACCCATAGCAGAAGCAAATAAACTCTTCTCTTCCGGCGTTAATTTTGATATATCTTTGTTCAAAATTTCTTTACCAATCTCAGCCGCATAATTGTTACCCGCCTTGTTGGCAGAGATATTGGCCATCCACGTATCAATGCCTTCGCTTAACTGTTGCATACCAAGATCTACCGCTTTGGTAAGCACTTGTTTCCACAAATCGTTCGCCAAGGTATTGCCAAATTTTTCATCCTCTTTCTTTTTTTCGTCTTTACCTTTTTGATTGGCATCGTCAATCTTTTTATCCAAATTGGATAAGTCGGCAGACGATACGGGGGCATTGGTATCCAAATTAAGGCCGCCCGCTTTGCTCAAATCTACCGCGCCCGTTTCGGAAAACGCTTCACTGCCTTTAATTCCGGCACCCATTAACGCGCGTTTGGCATTTATGCTTTTGCCGTCCTTTAACCCCGCCGCCGCGGCACTTCCGCGCGCAAACTGGGATAAAGCCTTTTTGGCGTCCGTATTTTTTAACTGCAAGGGGGTTTCGGTGCCTTTATCCTGGCTTTTATAAGGAGAAAAGTCCCCTTTAGGCGCACCCCAAGTGGCACTAATGCCGCTGCCGCCCGACCCGCGCATACTGGCTGAACCCAACTGGCCGATTTGCGTAGGCGTTCTGGCCCCGCCACGGCCCGAATAACCGCGCCCGGAATAGCCGGAATAAGACGAATCCGCAGAAGCCGTATCGGACGAGGTATCGCCGGAGGCCTCTTCCTCGGCCTGTGCGGCATCTTCCGCCTGGCGCTCCTCTTTTTCGGACGAACTGTAAAGCATAGTAGAATTATTACCCTGCATATCGGGGTATTTGGATGCTAATAAATATTCTTCGGCCTCGTCGTTTACAAAGGGCATTTGGGCCAAATCGTACCCGCGGGAATTAAACCCGTCAAAAGAAGAATCGTCCGCCTTGCCCAAAAAGGAAGCCATTGTAATTAATGCCACAAACACCACCACCACAATCGCCCCCAAAGTATAGGCCTGTTTGCGGTCCATTTTATTTATCTTTTGGAATACATTTCCCGGTTTTAACTTAAACATACAAAACCCCTTCACATAATAATAAAAACTACTCTTGTTGACCCGCACCCGGGGGTGCGCTCAAACACAGAGTTATATTTACCTACTTTTAGTATAGGCAGAAAACACCCTCTTGTCAAGGGTATTTTCTATGATGTTACCGTCCTTCCGGGCGCTGGTACGGCGAAGGACGCTCGTTCGCGCCTACATATTTGGTGCTGACGACCTCGCCCCCGGTTTCGCACAAATAGTTATAGCCTTTTACGCATTTGGCATCCTGTTGGCAAATCTGGTCGCGGTTGTACTTGCACAAAAAGCGGATCCGCGGCGGACGCGTGCGGGCCGTAATTACTACCTTCGTCCAAGTGCCGGAAGTGTTAATATCCAGTTTTAATTCATTTAAACTTAAAAATTTCTTCATACCCGGATTATTAAAACCCAAGTAGTTTTCTATCTTTTTTTGAATATCTTTCTTTAAAAACCGTTTATCCCAAGTGTTTGCATAATAGTCCGTTACGTGCGACTGCAACTGAAAACGCCGCCCGGCATAATAACCTGCGATTTCCATTTTTTGGCTCAAAATCAGCAAACCGAAGATTTTGATAATAAACAAAATAAAAATAACAAAAATAGGAAACAGCAGTACCACTTCGGTAGTGGCCTGCCCGCGACGGGAGCGAAAGAGAGAAAAGTTCTTCATCATCATAAATATCAGGGCGCCAGCGTTACATTATACTTAGGCAACGGGTTTGGCCACACGCAGTTATTATTGGCGCGCGGGCATTGTAATTTAACGGTGGTACGCACATACGGTTTATATTTTTGTTCCAAATTAATATTAAAATGGTTTTTAGGCAATGTATAGTTTTGTTTCAGCACAATACCGCGCCCAAACTGGCGCAAGCGAGTGCGGGACCCGGGGTCCAGATACGCAAACTGGAACATTTTGCTCTTGACGTTTTCCTCCATATTAAAATCCAAGTTATATGCGCCGTAGTGCGCGCCGGAACGGGAGGAGTCGGATAAGAAAAAACGCACGTTATTTAAGTAAAAGGGCTGTGAGTTAAGCGGCAAATAGTTGCGCAATTTGGCGGCACTCTGGCGGGCGCAGTCGGAGCGTTTGCAGTTACTTACGTTTAAATAATATACGGAACGGAACATAACGGCATTTTTACTGTTTTGTTTATACACATACGTCTGGGAATCATAAGTAGAGCCCACATACAAAAACATTTCCAAATAATATTGAATTACGTTTTTGGCAAAGTCCACACCCGGGATATAATAGTTTTCCACCAGGTCGCGGCTCATCACCGGCACCCACTCGCCGGACGAAGGCTCCTTGGGCGATTCCTTTTCCCAATCGGTGCGGGGATAGTGGTTTTCGTCCTTAGTGGTAATAGCGGGGTCATAGCGCAACCCCCAATCGGTAGATTCGGCTTTCGGCGGGGGGTTAATACCGGTTTCATAATCCGGCCCGATAGCGGGGATTCCGCCGCCGTGGTAAAAAAGTTCATAAACGCTTACCTGTGCCGGGCGGCCTTGGCGTTTGGCCTCGTCGGTAGCGTTGACCTTTTGGTCTTTGTAATAAAGCATTACACGGTAGGGGAGCGGCCCGTTGACCATACCCAAAGCGTTTAAATAAGTGCTGGCGGCAGACACCTGCGTATAGGCGGCATTATCCAAGGCAAATTGTTCGCGGACCTTAGCCATAGACACCTTGGCGGTTTCAAACAGCAAATAAATAACCAAGATAAAAATAGGCGCAAGAAGCACCGAAGGCAACAGAATTTGAGCCTTTTTCTCTTGGAGTTTGTGTTTTATACGCTGCCAATTAAACATTTTTAACTTGCCAGTAACTGCCCGATAAAGATAAACAAAAACCGCACAATATGCGTGTGAAATGCCGTTAAAAAGGCCGACAGCACCACCACCACCGTGGCAAGCATAAGCACATATTCAATAGTGGCTTGCCCGCGGCGGTGCCGAAAAAGTGCAAACGGCCCTTTTGATTGCATAGATTATTCTCCGTCCGTATCGTCCGAAATAGTCCGGCCTTCCGACGAAATAAGCCCTTTTTCAATAGCCTTTACCACGGCTTCCGTACGGCTGCTTACGCCTAATTTATGAAAAGCGCTGTTCAAATGGTTTTTAATCGTTTTGACGCTGCAATCTAACTCTTTGGCCAGTTCTTTATTGCTTAACCCTTTGCCCAAATAGTCCATTACCTTAATTTCGGTCTTTGTCAGCGTAGCCTGGGAGGGCATACCGTTATCCCCCATTTTGCGCAGGCCGTGGAGGAGTTTGCCCATTAACTGCTGGGGAATCATTAAGCCCTCGCTGGTAAAAGTTTTAATAGAGTTGACGAGTTCGGCAGCCGGAAGCATTTTGGACAAATAGCCGTTGGCCCCCGCCTGAATAGCATCTAAAACGTGGGCTTCGTCCTCAAAACTGGAAAGCATTAGTACATTTACTTCGGGGCACTGTTGGCGGATTTGGCGCGTGGCATTAATACCGTCCATTTTCGGCAGTTTGATATCCATCAAAACCACATCGGGTTTCAATTTTTTTGCCTTAGCAACCGCTTCCAATCCGTCGGCGGCTTCCCCAACCACTTCAATCCACTTCTCCCCGGTCAACACATCTTTAATCCCTTCCCGGAAGAGCGTTTGGTCATCAGCAATCAGTACCGTTACTTTTTTCTTCTTATTCATAGCAACTCCCCTGTATATTGTAAAATGTTACGAATTCATAATAGGCAACGTAAAGTTAAACGAAGCCCCTTTCCCTAAGCCCTCGCTGTGGGCCCAAATGCGCCCTCCGTGGTTTACGACGATATCCTTAGCAATGGACAAACCTAATCCCAAGCGGCCGACGCGGCTCCTGTCGCCTACTTGCGTAAAACTGGTAAACAAATTGGGCGCCTGCTGGGGATCAATACCGTCCCCAGAGTCCGCTACTGACACTTTAACATTTTTTTCATCTATTTTGCTAACGACAATTTCAATCGTGCCGTTATCGGGCGTGTGGCGGACCGCATTTTCCAAGATGTTAGAGATAACTTGGCGGACGCGTTTCTCGTCGGCAAATACCGGTACCGCTCCGCAACTTTCAAAGGTAACGCGGATATTGCGCTTGGCCCCCTTGGCGCGGAAAATTTCCGCCGTCTTTTTTAAACTTTCCGTCAGTTCAAAGCGGGCTTTTTCAATACGCAGTTTGCCCTTTTCAATAGCGGCCCAGTCCACTAAGTCCTTAATCAAATGCTCAATTTGGCCAATGGATTCGTCCATAAACATCATTTTTTTCTTTTGGTCGTCGTCCGGCGTGAGTTTCTTTTTGAGCATATCAAAACTCATTTTAAGCGTCATCAGCGAGTTGGATAAGTCGTGCGACACAATGGAAAAGAATTTGGACTTCATATTATTCAAGCGGTCCAAATCGTCGTTGCGCGTTTTTAACTGGGCAAGCAATTCTTTGTTGCTTTGTTCCAAGAAATATTTATCCAAAGCGCGGTTAATGGTGCGTTTTAAATAATCAAAATCCACCGGCTTAATCAAAAAGTCGTAAACAGACTCCTGCATTGCTTCCATAATGGCATTTAACGAAGCATAGGCGGTAATCATAATAATCTGCGTATCTTGGTTAAAAGAGCGGATTTTGCGGATAAGTTCCATACCCGTTTCGTCCGGCAGGTTGTAGTCCATTAAAATCACGTTAAAAAACTCGTTGGAACACAATTCCAAGCACTCTGCCGCCGTGCCGGCCTGATAGACTTTATAACCCTCAATTTCCAACAAATCCACCAGTGTTTCGCGCAGGTTGTTGTCATCATCCACTACTAAAATTTTAACTTGCTTCTCCATAACTCGTATCTCCGGGTTTTTTATAAATTTTCAGATAAATCTGGAAGCAGGTTCCCTTGCCCGCTTCGCTTTGAATAAAAAGTTTACCCTTGTGGCGGCCGATAGCCTTGCCTACCACGGCCAGGCCAAGCCCCGTTCCGCGGGCCTTTGTGGTAAAGAACGGCGCAAACATTTTATGGCGCACTTCCTCACTTATGCCGGGGCCGGTATCGGCGATATAAATACACACCACGCGGCGGCCTACTTTTGTACCCACGGTCAGCGTTCCGCCGCCGTTCATTGCTTCCACAGCGTTGGAAACAATGTTGCGGATAGCCTGTTTGATTTCTTCCGCATCTACTTTAATACGCACCGATTCCGGGTCCAACTCATCTTTCAGCGTAATACCCGGGATAAACGGATATGAAAGCAGAATTTCACGCAAATAACTGTTCAAATCAATCGTACTTAAAATCAAATCGCGCGTGCGGGCATACCCCAAAACCTCGCTGATAATGCTGTTGGCCTGTTTAATTTCCGCCTCAATGATGCCAAACTGTTTAAGCAACTTGGCATCCGGCGTGCGCACCAGCATTTTGATTAGGCGGGTAGCATTACTGATAACCGCCAGCGGGTTGCGGATTTCGTGGCTGATAATAGAGGCCATTTGTCCGATAGCGGCCAAACGCTCGGATTTAACCAACTCCCGCGTGGCAGCCTTTAACTCGTGGGTGCGCTCCTCTACGCGCTTTTCAAGAGCCTGGTTCATTTGAGCCAGTTCCGTCTGCGCGCCAATCAATTCCTGCCTGCGGGTATGCAACGCACCCGACATATCCACAAATGCCTGCGCCAGTTCACCAATTTCGTTATTTGGGATATCCAAATCCTCCGGGCGCACCACATAATCGCCGTTTTCGCGCTGTTTAACCGCGGCCCGGCGCAAACGCTCCAAGGGGCGCGTAATCGGTTTAATTACCCAATAACTCACCACTCCCACAAACAGCAACATCATCAAAACAATTACCGTAACGTCCCACAACGAGTGAAATGTGCTTTCTTTTAATAACTGTACGGTTACGTCGGCCGGCTGGTCCACATACACGCGCCAGCCGGAAATCGGCAAATCGGCCTCCGCCACTAAAATCTTTTCACCGGAAGACAATTTAATTTCCTTACTGGAAGAACTGCCTAATAACTTTTTTATTTCCAATACACGGTCCGTCATTTCCGGCTGCGGTTCGGCCGCCAGACCGCCGGGAGCCCCGTTATACGAAATAACTTGCCCCTCCTGCGTGGCAATCAACGCGTTCATATCCATCGGATACACCTGCAACAGCGTCTGCCCCAGTTCCGCAAGGCCTGTTTCCGCCACCAAAACGCCCGATACGCGGCGGTCGTTTAGGTGCTGGCGGATAGGAAAAGCCATCAGCATAAAAAGCCCGTCTGTGGAAGGATATACCCCGCCCAGGTAATACGGTTTTTGCTCTTTTACGCACGCTTGCAAAACAGATTTTATTTCCTGCGTCCAATTTACACTTTCTGCGCGTTTCCCGGAAGAAAGCAATAACTTTCCCTCCGTGTTTAAGGCCGCCAAGTACAAAACGGACGGGTTACTGCGGCGCAGGTATTTTAAGTCAGCGGCGTTGATGAAATTATGTCCGCCAAAATCGGTATGCAAATCCACAAAGACGGAAAAATACTGCGTACTGTGGGTAATGTTAAAGCGTACTGCCGCCGCCAAACGGCTGGCTACCGTTTGCTGCTTTTGTGAAATTTCATTTTTCAGCACGCGGCTGTTTACATCCATTAAGTGATACCCGATAACGAACATCGGCACAATGGAAATTAAAATCAGCACAAAAACCGCGTTAGAAAATAACCCGCGAAACAGACTTCCTTTTGTCTTCATAGAATCAGCATTTATCTTCAAAATATCCGGGCCGTAAGCCTGGGGCCTACCGCCCGGGTACTTTGCAAAACGGGGGCCGGGAAGTTATTTCCCTGCCCCCGTATTTTATTCAAATCAGTTTAGCAACTGCCGGCAGGAGCCGCGGCGGCCGCACCGGATTTGGCGGCGTTCGGGTTCAAGAACCCAAAGCCTTCAATTTCCGAGGCGGAACCGAAGTCCAACTGCACTTTGCCTTCCCATACAAAGGACGGGGAAGCATTGATGCCGTATTCCTGCGTATATTTGGCTTCGGCCTTCAACAATTCCACCCCTTCGGTATCAAATTTCTTCATAATTTTTTTGGAGTTGATACCGGCTTCGTCCATCGCTTTATCCCAGCGGCTGGAACGGTAGTCTTTATTGCGGATTTCCAAATATTTCCAGAATTTTTCCGGGTAGTATTTGGCAATTAACAGTTGGCGGATGTTTTCTTCCCATTCACCGGAGCCGTGCAGGCTGGAAAAACCGTCTTTGTCGCTGTAATTGACGATATAGCGCACGCGGATATCTTTTCCGGCGGGCATTTTGCCGTCTTTTTGGGCTTGGATAACCAAGTTTTCAGCCATTACGCCGTAGGGGCACTGGGACATTACAAAAATTTCCATTACGCCCGGTTTGGGGGTTTTGTTGTTAAACACACCTTGGCGGGTTTGGTGCGGCAAGATAATGTAGTCCGCATTTTCTTGGGCATAACCGTATTGCAGGTGTTTTTCCAATTTGGCGCGGATAGCATCAGTCTTTTTAATCAAATAAAGCGGCAAGAAACTGTAATCCAAACCAGCCAATTTTTCATTGGAAACAGCATCTTTATAAGATACCTTGGTTACAGCAGGCTCCGCTTCCAAAAACTGGGCGATACCGGCAGTCAGTTGGGGATCTTCCTGACCCGCTTTGTATTCATCCGATTCAATGATGACGAATTCAGCCTTGGCAGGCGCTTTTTTAGCGGTTTTGGCCGCTTTTTTGGCCGGAGCGGCAAAAGCAACACCCGCAACGGCACAAACTACTAAAATGGCAATAAGTTTTTTCATTAACCCTTGCTCTCCTTTTTATTTATCTTCCAACTCTACGTGTACCCCACGGATACCGATAGAGCACAACAAATTGTAAGCCAGTGCAAACAACACCGACGACACCAAGAACAACAAAGTGCCTTGGATAGCGCGCATAATCAAACCCATTACATAGGCAACCGTAAAGGAAAAGTCGGGATTGAATATTTCCATAAACGCGCTTAACAGCATCACCACAAATACTGCCAATGGAAAAACAGAAAACAACAACGCTGAAATATTAATTTTTTTGATTTCTACTTTCATATCTTCTCCTAAATCTTATTTTTCGGGTTCCAATACCAGCACAATGCGGTTCTTACCGGCATCGTCAGGCAGTTGAACGGCTTTTACCAAACATTTTACATTTTTATTGACAACCGTGCCGCGCAAAACCTTGGTTGGGTTTTCAAGCGCTTCGCCCACAACCTGGATAATTTCCTGCTGGCGGCCGTCAAAAATATCCAACAAGTGCACTTTTTCTTTGCCCGGCACTTTGAGTTCAAAATTAGTATATAAGATGTTGTTGTTTTCGTCAATAACCAACGCGCGGGAACCTTTCGGCACCGTTACGGCCAAAATGGTTTTCCACCAACGCTGTTCCTTTTCAAGCGACATAATTTCAACATTTTCCATACTCTTAATATCCTCGCGGATTTTAACGAGCAAACTGGAAACAGACTGCGCAACGCCGCCAATTTCATCTTTACGCGGAGGGAACGAAAGCGCTAAATTGTTAAGCGAAACGGCATCCACACTATCTTTTAAAGCCCCCAACGGACGAATAATTTTAAGCAGCAGGAACAAATACAGCACACCGCCGATGAGCAAAATCATAATAAACGCCCCGCAGGCATAGCGCACCATAGAGGACTGAATCAATTTTTGGGCATTTTCGCGCGATACGGTTACATTGACCACACCAGCCACGGCATTACCCTTGGCCAAAAGCGGAATAGCCATATCGTAATATTCGCCGCTGGATGTTAAAATGGCGCGGGGGAGACCGTCTCTAATCGCTTGAACAGCGGCATTGGAATCAAACCCCACGGACGCGTTATAATCGGCATACGACATACCTAAAAACTTGGTGTTTTCGTGCCAACGGATAGAACCGTCGTAGTTCAAATACACCAAACTGCGGATACGGTTATCGTTGCGTTGGAGACCCTTCATAATTTCGGCCTCACGGAAGGTAGCCGCGCCCTTGGGTCGGGAAGCCAGCCACTGCACCAAAGACGGCGCACGGAAACGGACCATTTCCACCATTTCGTTTTGGAGTTTTTTATCAAAAACAAATTTAAACAAATTGTAATAGAACAGCCCGCCGATAACAGACGCATACACCGTTACCAGAACGAACCACAAAAGCCATTTAGATGTCAGTTTCATATCAAAAGCAGAACTCCTATTTCATTAATTCTTCCAATTTGCGCAAGCCCAAGTCCGCATCGCTATTGCCCGGATCCAGTTGCTTAGCCACAATCCAAGCCTGGCGGGCGCGTTCATAATCGTCCTGGTTATACGCATCCAACCCTTCAATAAATTTAGCGCGGGATGCAGCGCTTGCTTCGGCAGACACCGGATTCGTGGTCGTACCCGTCAAGGTGGGCAGGGTTTCGTTCGCCCCCACCGTGCCAACGGAGGAACCGATGCCACCCGTAGCCGCACCCGGGATAACCGTTCCGCCCGTCATACCGGGCACGTTGCCGTCCACCATCACGGTTTCGGGTTGTTCCGGCAAGGTTTCCTCTGCCTTTTGTTCGGCTTTATTAGCAGCATCTTCCGCCTTTTTAGCGGCCTGTTCCGCTTTGGTAACAGCCAGTTGCGCCTGCTGTTGTTTTACGCGCAAATGGTTTTCCTTGGCGTTGCGGGCCCGCTTGATGAGGCCGTCCATCGTCGTTGTATCAGCGCCCCATTTTTTAGCGTTCGTCCAGTACGAAACGGCTTGGTCAAAACGATTGGCATTATACGAGCGGTTGCCCGCCTGATAATAACCCGCGGCAATTTCGTTTTTCAACTGGGACATATATTTTTGCACACGAGGATCGCCAGGTTGTATTTTTGTAATGCGTTCAAACACCGCGTAAGATTCCACATACTGGCCCTTGTTATAAAATTCCAGGGCTTGTTTCATAGATTCTTCCACCTGCTGTTTGCGCAATTTATTTTCCGTTTCAGCAATTTTGGATACGAGTTTCGGGTCGTCCTTACGCATCAAAAGGGCATTATACCAAGCATCCAAAGCGGCCTGATAATTGTCGTTCTTATAGGCTTCGTCGCCGCGACGGGTATATTCTTTGGCAATATCGTAATCAATTTTGCGCTTCCAAGCCTGGGCCTTGGAGTTACCGGGCTGAATCGTCAAAATTTCGTTTAATTTATCGTTGGCTTCCACCAAGCGGCCGCTGTCATAAAGGCGGATGGTTTCTTGGAATTTAGCCTCAATCACTTCGGCTTCCGAGGTCGTGCCGTAAGTGCCCATATGGCTGGCCTGTTTGGCGAGCGTTTGGGCCTGTTTAAAGTTTGGGTCAATACTTAAAATGGTTTGGGCCATTTCCTGCGCGCGCTGATAATCACCGCGTTTATAGAGGAGATAGGCATTTTCATACACCATACGCAAGGTGTAGTTTTGGATGCGCTGTTTTTCCAGTTGGACGGTGGAAAGATACTGTTTTTTCTCCTCCACGTCGTTCAAGGTGCCCATAGAAATTTTGCTCAAATCTAACAACATTCCCTCTTCCTTGCCGTGTTGGCGGACGGGAATTTCCTTGCGGAAAGTATTGGCCGCTTGCAACCACGCGGGGGCAAGGGCTACAACAAATGCCAAGGTGAAATATTTTTTCATATGTTTATCCTCTAAAAACCTGCGCCGCCGCTGACCAAACCGCTAATCATCGGGGCTAAAATTAAAATAAAAATCGTCGGGAAAATGAACATAAACAACGGAAACAACATTTTGGTAGAAGCCTGTGCGGCCAACTTTTCGGCGCGGCTCAAACGGCGGGAGCGCAGGTCGGACGAGAAGTTGCGCAACAAATCTACCAAACTGGTACCGAGTTCATCAGACTGGATAATCAAACTGACTAACGAACGAACCTCGGCTACCCCCGTGCGGGCGGAAAAGCGTTCCAATGCCTCTCTGCGGGAGTACCCCAGTTTAATTTCATTAATCGTCTTTTCCAGTTCTTCTTCCAAAATCGTTTTTTCTTTGGCAATTTTGATAATTCTTTCAAAAGCGGTCAAATAGTCCAAACCGGATTCAATAATCAGGGCCGCCAAATCTACCGTCGTAGAAAAGTTACCCAAAATTTCGGCCTGGCGTTTTTGGATTTTGCTTTTAAGCAACACATCCGGCACCATAAAGCAAAGCGGTACCAAGAAAACCGGCCAAACGGCCTGAAACAACAGCATTATCGCCGCCGGGATAGCCAAAGAAGCGATAATTTTAGTATATAAAATATCCACAGGCTGCGGGTTATCGGGGCTGCCCAGTTGCATATGCAACTCTTCCAAACTTTTTTCCAAGTGAAAGTTATGCAGGCAGAATACGGCCAAGCGGTCCATAATTTTTTCTTCCGGTTTCAAACGCGCAAAACTGGAAGTGGATTTAAAGCGGCGGACAGCCACGTCCACAATTTCTTCCTTTTTGGGTTTAGGGGCCAGCAAGCCGAAAATCGTCAAGAATACGGCAAACATCCCCACCGCCAGCAACAAATTGAGCCCTAAGGTAAACGCTAAACTGTTCATAATTATACCCGCACTTCTCCCATTTTTTTAAGTACCTTCATACCGATACCAATCCAAATGACGCAGAATAAGAATACAAACATTCCCACCGGGCTGGTGTAGAATGAAATCATTTGCGACGGGTTGAAGATAAACATAACCAGCATCATCACAAACGGCATAATACTGACCACGATGGACTGGATTTTCTGCTGGGCGGTCATTGCCTGCAATTTTTCTTCCAGTTTGCTTTCTTCGCGGATGTTTTCCACCAAGCGGGCGAAAATAACCGTTAAGTTACCGCCGACCTGGCGCTGAATAATAATAGCCTTGATGATATACGAAAGCATACGGCTTTCCACACGGTCGGAAAGGCCGTCCAAGGCTTTTTCAAAGGGAGTACCCAACTGGTAGTTTTTTACCACCAAACCGAACTCATCGGCAATTGGCGGGAGCATATCCTTAGACACGAGTTCAAACCCTTGTACAATATCCATACCGGAGCGTAAAGAGTTGGAAAGCAAAATAAGGGAATCCATTAATTGTTTATTAACGCGCTTACCGCGGCTCTTTTTAAGTGCGTCCAACACCGCCGCCGGCATACGGATACTGACAAAAGCCCCCATCAGCACCACCATTAAGAACACAAACACGCCAAAGAAGCCGCCTACCATTAACCCCAAGAACAGCCCAAACAGGGCAAACAAGCCCACCGTACCAAATACGATATATTTGATATCAATGGTTACGAATTGGCGGTTAAAATCCTCCGCCCAAGCCACGCTTTTTTGGCGGTAATCGGCCGTTAATTTGGCAATAGTATCTTTTTTGCCGTCCAACAACAAGTACACGGCAAAACCAGCCAGGGCAGAACCCAACAACACCATAATCAAACTGATAAAGCGTTCTGCGGCGGTTGTTTTGTAAATATCGGGTTTCGGCGGATAGGCAGGGATAGGCGCCGCAAAAAATTGGGAAAACAGGTGATTGGAAAGCACCACTACGCCGATAACGGACTGGCGGTATTTGTTTTCACGCTGGGAAATAGGACTGGAAAAGGATTCAATCGTGCTGAAAAACTCGCTGTTCATCAGTTCTAATGTGGAAAGCATAGAGCGCGCACGGCCTTCCATACTATCCTTCATAATAAGCGGCTGTTTGCCGCGCAGCAAGTCTTTATTCAAGCGGTCCAAGGCCGCCACCAAACGGATACGGTCGCTGACAAACCCGCGGGACAGTTGGTCCAATACCACCGGCTGTGTAGGGTCCAAAGACTTATCGGCACGGTCCAAAAAATAGTACACATTGGAAAAAGCCTGGCGCCACAAGTCCACCTCGCTGTATGTTCCTTCGTTGGGCACATAGATAACCTTGTTTTTATCCATACGCGCCAGTTCAGAAGCAAACCACTTTGGCATTTGCACCACTTTACCGGCAGCCCCACCACATTGCTCCGGCAGTTTATACACCTTTTTATCGGCAGGCAGGCTGACGTCAAAAAATTCCGCCATAATGCGCATTTTTTCCTGGGCGCATTGGATGCGCGCGCGGTCGTTTTTATTAAGCGCGCGGGCAAGCACGCTGGCAGGCGCACATAAAAACGACAGCAACATAAGGGCCAAACACAACACTTGAATTTTCTTCGTCATAATCCTTTTTCTTTTTATTAAAATTTTATGCTTTAACCGGGGCTGGCGGTGGCGGCGGAGTTTGTTTTCCGGCGGCCATTTGAGCCTGCAAACGGTGCACAGCGTTTAAGTCCGGGTCTCCGTCCGGGCCGACCGGCACGGCGTTCTTCAAAAATACCTCTTTGTCCACAGGCTGACCTTTGGCCGCAAAATCTCCAAAGAAGGTCGGCAGTTCGCCTGTCGGCGCGAAAACACCCTGCACCTTGCCGTTTTCGTCCACGCCTGTCTGCACATAGCGGAACAGGTCGGTAGATTGGATTTCGTTATCCTTTTGACCGTGCATTTCGGTAATATAAGTTACCTTTCTGGAACCGTCCGAAAAACGCGATAACTGGACAATCAAGTTGACGGCGGAGGCAATCATTTCGCGGATTACATAAATCGGCAAATCGGCGCCTGTCTGCATACACATTGCTTCCAAACGGGACACCCCGTCGCGCGGCGTGTTGGCGTGAATCGTGGTCAGAGAACCTTCGTGACCCGTGTTCATTGCCTGCAACATATCTAACGCTTCGCCGCCGCGGCACTCCCCGACCACAATGCGGTCAGGACGCATACGCAAGCAGTTTTTTACCAAATCCTGAATTGTAATAGCACCCTTGCCTTCCACGTTTGGCGGACGACTTTCCAAAGATACCCAGTGCGGCTGCTGCAAACGAAGTTCCGCGGTATCTTCTACGGTGATGATACGTTCGTTATGGGAAATATAACCGGAAATGGCGTTCAAAAAGGTAGTTTTACCGGTACCCGTACCACCGCAGACAATAATGTTTTTGCGGATGCGGACGCATTTTTCAATAAATGCCATACACTCCGGGCTAATCGTACCAAAGCGGTAGTAATCTTCGGGGCCGAAAGGCTTTTGGGAGAAGCGGCGGATGGTCAGCGTCGGGCCGGAAACAGCCAACGGCGCGATAATAGCGTTCACACGGGAACCGTCCTTTAAACGGGCGTCCACGAGCGGTACGGATTCGTCAATGCGGCGGCCTAACGGAGCCACAATACGTTTAATCACCTGTACCACTTGTTCGTTATTGCGGAATTTGTATTTGGTTAAGGTCAACTTACCTTTTTGTTCAATAAAAATCTTATCAAAGGCGTTGACCATAATTTCGGTTACGGCCGGGTCGCGCATTAAGACTTCCAACGGACCCAAACCTAAAATTTCGTCTAACAATTCCGACGAGAAACGCGTTCTCTGGTCGCGCGAGAACTGCAAGTTGGGCTGCTTTTGCAAGATATCATCTACAATCGCGGCCACGCGCTTACGTGTCTGCGCACTGGCGGAACTTTCGTCGCTGACGACAATGTGTTCAATTTCCAGCGTATGAACCACTTCTTTGTGGATTTTTTGTTTTAAATCGTCCCAGAAAGACAACTTCGTTTTTCCGGCTTCCTCCTCCGGCTCGGCAATATGACTCTCTGCCGTCGTGGTTTTGCCGTCGTCAAAGAGCACCGGGCTCCAAATTTCTTTGGAGGCTTGGGCAAATTCTTCGTCAGAAACGGAAGCGACCCAATCTTTGGGGGCCGGTTTCAAATCGCGGATTTTAGCCAACACCAGGCGCAAGCCCTTTACCCACTCGGATTGCGGATTGGTAATAATTTCTACTTCCTTACGGTTGGCAGTTGCCATTACGTCTTCGTCCCACGGCAAAAACACGTCCATTTCGCGGCCAAGGGAGGAATAGAAGCGTTCCACTTCTTCGTAAGGGATAGAACCGGGCATATCATATGCGTTGCAAATAATGCTAACGCGGTCCATAGGATAATGCTGTTCTTTATAATCGTTAAAAAGTTGGACGGTGGAATTTAAGTGCGTGCGTGTGGCTTGCGACACCCAAAAAATCTTGTCCGCGATATCAAACGAAAACGCCTGCATCGGGAAACTGGATTCCACATCCAAGAAAATATCAAAGGTTTGTGATAAACGGGATAAAATCGGGATTAAAATTTTCGGGCTGATGGCAGACACCTGCGCACGCGTATTGCCCAAAGGCAGCACCCCTACGCCCCATTGGGACATAGAAATTTTACCGCGGAGCAACCCCCCCACCACAGCGATAGAGGTATTGCCAAGCGTTTGCAAAATATCAGACACGCTGACGGGCTTTTTGATATCCAAATAGAAACTATGCTCCTGACGGGCCAAAGGGTCCAGCGGTACAATCAGCACCGGACGCTTTTGGATACCGGCCCAACCCAAGGCCAGGTTCAGTACAAGCGTGGTTTTGCCGGCGCCTTCTTTCGGGCCGGCAAAAGCGATAATCTTTGCTTCATTTTTGGGGGTGTCTTGTTCTTCTGCCATAAAAACTATTCCACAATTTCAACCGTAATAAACAGGAAGAGCGAGCGTTGTTCTTCGGTTACGTCTTTGTTCTTAAACAATAAACCGATAAGCGGAATTTTGCCCAAGAACGGCACGCGGTCCTCGGACACGTTGCGCGCACTGTTTTTCAAGCCGCCAATTACCAAGGTTTCACCGCTGTTGATTTCAACGTGTGTTTCCACATTGCGGTTCGTAAAGGAAGGGGCCGTAGCCGTACCGATTACCACAGTTCTGGAATAGTCCACGGTGGAAACTTCCAACTGGACCTGCAAGTCAATCAGGTTGTTGCGTTCCGGCATAATCGTAGGCAAGACGTTAAGCAAAATGCCGTATTCTTCCAACTGAGAGCCAACCCCCTGGTTGTTTACCACCGGTATCGGGATTTTGCCGCCTACGTTGATTTTGGCGGCATTGCCGGAAGACGTTACAATCTTCGGGTTGGAAAGCACTTGGGCGCGGCCTTCGGTTTCCATTAAGCGCAAGCGGGTAGCAACCGCCGTTTTGCGTTCAAACTCACCCAAAGACAGCACACCGGGGATAGCGGCCTCTTCAAAGTCAAAGAGTTGGTTCCAAGAGAAACCTTTTACGCTCTGCATCGTACCGCTGATTTCCACCACGTCGGCGCTGACCGCCACCAGCCGCGTTTGTTTGGCAAACGCGCCCGACGGCAACAGCACACCTAAAAGCAAGACGGTCAGAAAAACTTTTGAGATAAACTTTTTATTCATCATTGATTTGTCCTATTTATTGAAATAATTTTTCAAAAGTGGCTACTTCCATCAAGTAGTTCGTTACGTCGCCGTGCGAACGCAAGATAACCGTTACCGCCCCGTCAGACTGGGCAAGCGCCAAGGCCAAATACTGCGCATCACGCGGAGACAGAGATAAAGACAAGGCCGTCTGGTCGGAATAGGCGGCGGCATCGTCTTCTTTGCTCTTCATTGCGCTAGCGGATTTAGCATCTAATCCCTGGCCCAAGTCGGAACCGACACCCAACACTTTTACGTTCTGCAACAGGGTAACCGTTACCGTTTGGCGTTGGCCGCTCTTCATTGTGGCTTCAAACGTAAGCAAAATATCCACGTTATCATCCGGCTTAATCATACTGGCGGTGGATATCGGCACATTGGTAAGCACAAAACCTCTCATTTGCACCGGGATTTTGCTAGACAGACCGGCCTCGGGAGACAGCGAGGTTACGGCATACTTGGAAATCTGGTTGCCTTTGGGAATTTGAATACGCGCCACGGCATTTTCAATAGATTTGAAATCAGCGGGCGTGGCATAAGTGAAAGCATCCTTCTGCAAATAAGCGGCCGGCACGGGAACAGGCTTAATATAGTCGCGCTTAATCACTTCGCGCTCCTTAATGTCGCGAATCGGCACAAAAACCTGTTGGATGTTTTTGGACGCGTTAAGTTTCTTTTCCGCACTGCTGACAATCATCGCGTACACGATGGCCGCCAAAATGGCTACCACCAACGGAAGCATTATTCCTTTTTTCATTTCGTCTCCTTAAAACTGCTTTAAAAATTAATAAGTCAAATCTATTTCGTATCCGAACTTAAATATGCTTTTTCTATCGGCATACGGGTAACGGATTGTATGCGGCGCATCCCTTCGCGCCGCGGTTCGGTGGCCAGAATATAACTGGTACCGGGGAAGATTAACCGCACAGGATACGTTACCGTTACAATTACGTCCTCGTGGCGGTGCTTTCTGTACATAGGGTCCACGCCGGTAGTTTCCACCTTTACGTTTACCCCCACCCGTCCGGCATCTGAGCCAAAAACCCGCGTTTTTGCGTGGTTTATTTTCTGCGTGATGACCGTTCTGTCCGGCCTGCCGCTGGGCTTTTTAACAGCCACAAGCGAGCCGATACGGGCAAATTCATAGGAAGCGTGGTTGATAATAATCGTGTGGTATGCAATGTTGCCGTATTCAAGCACAAAGAAAATCAGTAGCATAAATACCGGCAAAATCAGCATCAATTCCGCAGTTACCTGCCCACACTTCCTACGAAAAAGTTTCATACGGCTCCAAATTACATTTCGTTCATACTGCCGGTGATTTTGTTTTTTACCTGGTCAAACAAATCCGGCATAAACTTCTTAATGAGCACACCGGCCAAACCGGCTACACCCACGACCACGACGAGCATCAATACATATTCAATCGTGTTCTGCCCTTCTTTCTTTTTCAGGCAACCCAAAGCTTGCGCTTTCAGGGCGTCCATTTTGTTTTGTAAAGCAACGATAAACTTCATATAACGTCCTCCTGATTTTTTAAAATTTAATTTGCATCATAATCCGACAAAATTATTTTAGCCCCTTGGTCAAACTGCTGCGGCACCAAATGGGAATACAACACATAGAAAGAAATGAGAGCCGTTAAAAGCCCGGCCGCCGTTACGATATATTCTACCGCAGTTTGGCCCTTTTTGTTTAAAAAAGTTTTTCTTTCATAGGTGTTCTTCATACATTAAAACTGGATAGCCAATGCAATCTGCTGCGAGGTGCCCAGCGCGCCAAACGGCGTAACGGCATAATCAATAGACGCCCCGTAACCAAACAATTCGGAACTGTAAATACCGAACCCGAAGGAAACCTTAGAGGTTTCAGCCAGACCTAAATCGCCCACCCAAGAATCTTTTTCGTTGGTGCCCGTATTCGTGCGGGTATAGTAACCTACACGCAAATCAAAGCGGGCCACTTGAAGCATATCCTCAGGGATGTGCACTTCCAAGCCAACGCCATAGCGGGCTTTATCGTCGCGGTATTTCATATATTCGCCGGACACGGTAAAATAACGGGTATTCAAATCGGCACCCAAGCGCAAACCGCGCGGCATTTCTTCTTTATCGCCAATGTTTACGAGCGCACCGCCCAGCCCTAACCAGTTGACAAGGCGCAACTTGGCCCCTACATCAAAACCGACGTTATCATAGCGGTCGGTATCCAATTTTTCGCTGATATACTTAGCCGTACCACCGATTTGGAGTTTTTGGTTGAAGAATCCGCGGGCAATAGAAAGACCGCCCACAAAGTTCTGCACCGGAACACCGACTTCGGGCTGTAATTCCCCACGATCTCCGCGAAAATCAAATCCGTCCATATCCATATAGTTCAGCGTTACACCGATAATGGTTTTGCCAATAGGCTGCAAATAAGCCAAAGTGCGCGCTTTATAACCCTGTAAATAGTCCAAATACGCAAATTGGAGTTCGCGCGTAGAGGCAGAAGCGGCACCCGCCGGGTTCCAGAACAAGGCTTCCGGGCCGTCCGCAATAGACACATAGGCATTACCTAATGCCTGGGCTCTGGGGGAGCCGGCGTCAATCTTTAAAAACGCGCTCGCGCTAGTACCGGCATTGGAATTGATAGATTCCGCCTGTGCGCCTGCGCTTAAAAGACCGACCGTTAAACAAGCAATTAAAACTTTTATTTTTATATTCATAAATCTGTTGTTGCCGGACACCCGGCCCTATTTACGGCACTAGCGGCACAATGTCCGCAGGCCCTTGGGGTTTTGCCCCAAGGGCTGTTAGGTTACGGAACCAAAATCTTTACAACTTTCTGGCAATGCTCTCGGCCGTTTTGGGCTCTAAAATCTACCAGGCCGAAATACACGCCGCGGGCAACCTTTTTGCCGTGTTGGTTGGTTCTATCCCATTTGCAGCGCAGGGCTGCGTTGCGGATATTGGGGAACGCATCCAAACCGTCGTTATCCAGTTTTACAGAGCCTTCCGGTGTATTATCCGGGTTGAACTGCAAACTGCTGCCCATAGTTACCTGGTAGTTGTTGGCATCCACGCAGGTATAGTTGCTATCGCGCACCAAATCGCCCGCCAAGTTGAAATATTTAATAGATACCGTACCGGGCACCGGCATTTTGGTAATTTCCAGCGTACCTTTGCTGGCTACGCGCAACGGGTTCGGATAGAAGAATACTGTCTTTTCCCAGTCTTCGCAGACAAAGCGTCCGTCGCCAATGGCTACCGTGGCTTTGTGCAAGTTTTGATACTGGTAAGTATCGGCCACTTTTTCAATGCTCCACTTGGCGGCATCAGCCGAGGTATCATCCGAGCCTAAAATTTCGCCGGTTACGCTGTCAATATCGGCGGAATCAAGCGCCGTTACGAAGCGGAACGGATATGTACCGTCCGGCACTTCCTGCTGGGCATAGTCGCGGCCGTCCCACACTTCTTCAATAAGTGTGGTGGCGGGACGGATACCCACAATAGCCTTTACCAATACTTCGTGGATATCTTTCACTTCCGTACCCGTCGTGGGGTTACGCAAGGTGCCCTTTTGGTAATCGTAAATCGTGGTACCGGGTTTAAAGATTTGGATAGCCACTTTCATCGGAACGGAAATCTGGTAACCAATCTTCATATCCGTATCGCGTTGGTTAAGCGCATAACCGTCCGCTTCCAAGAGGTCAAACACTTTTAACAAGTCGGCATTAATGCGGATAACCTTAACCGTTTCTTGATAGAGGTGCGGATCCGGGTAGTTTTTGGCAATCAAGCGGACCTCGTAAATGCCCGGCTTGACGTAAACACCGTTATTATCCGTACCGTCCCAATACACTTTGCGCACGGTGTTAGGGTCAAAATTGCCCGTATTGGCAATCGTCGTAGTGGAAAGGTATTTGCATACCGCTCCGGCGGCGGCGTTGCGCTCGGTCAACTTGCCGGTAGTGTCGTAGCACATATTGGGTTTCAAGGCCACAATGGCGACCTCTACCGTTGCCGCGCGGGAAACGGAGAAATCAATTTCGTACGGCGGGATAAACACCGGGCCAGTAGAAGCATTGAACAACTGCGGGGCATTGGGATATACCGTTGTAGAGCCGTCCAAGAAATACACCGAACCGCGGGTAATATTAATCTTGCTGGACACCTTATCCGTAGCGTACCAGAAAGGTTCCTGTTTTACTTCGGCAGGAGTTTTAAACGGAGCGCCGACGATATAATTCTTCGCCACACCGTTTTCCGTATATGTCTCGCCGGACTGCGCATAATAGCGGTCAAACGGTTCGTTGGAGCGGGCAGAGATAAAGAACGGATATTGTCCGTCCGGCACCGTTTCGTACGGGCAGTCTTTCAAATTCGTTTTGCCTTTGCACGCGCCGGGCTGCTGGGTAGAGGTCGGGTTGTAGAAAGACACCGCATCCCACTCCTCGGTAATCATAATGCCGTCGCCCGTCTTGGTAGAGGTGCGGTCAAAGGTTTTAATCGGCTGCAAACGCACATCCAACTTACCTGCGGCCGCATCTTGGGCATTGGCCGGGTAGTTGGTAAAAGTGGTATCGTTTACATAGATACATTTAGTATCTTGCGCCGCTACTTGGGCCGGGTCCACATAGCCTGCCGTAGCAAACACAGCGACATCCGTCGTTTTGTTACAAATACGGGGCGGCCAAGAGGTTACACCCGTGGAGAGCGTACCGATTTCGCGCTTCAAAGTTACATAGTATTGCAGTTCCGTCGTAACCGTGGAACCCACCACATAGTTCGGGTTTTCCACCACCGTTACCGTATCGCGCGTATAAGGGTTAGCCGTACCTGTAAGGGTGGTATTCGTACCAATACCAGGATTCGTCAATGTCGCAAACGGAGTGGTTACACCCATTTCGTACACATCTACACTCGCCAAGTTGGCGGCGTAACCCGTCGCCCAGGTAGAGGCATTTACCACAAAATCGCTGTAATCGCCACCCTTGGTGTTGTAGGCGGGGATGACGACATCTTTATTATAGATGTTGATTTGTACGTTCATCGCCTTGGACAACATATAGGAAATCGTAGCCTTGGCAGCACTATCGCCATATACATCCGTAGTGGCTACATCCACCACGCGGTACATATCCACCGGGAACACAGCCGAGGCTTTGTTGGTTACCGCCGGGAACATAGCGTCCTTGCTTTCCACTACAAACATATAAGTACCGGGGGTTACCATACGGCCTTGGTCGTCGCGCCCGTCCCAAGACAGCGTATTCATCTGCTGGGCAACCTGCGTGATGCCGGTTTTGGGCGTTAAGTATTTCACATCCACGCCCGCCGAGTTGGTAACTTTGGCTACCACATTGGCTTCGCGCACGATAGAATATTTAAAGATGAACGGGTCCAAACCGTAAGCGGTCGGGCTGGAACCCACGGTGGAATAACTGACCGGCTGGATAGTGATATCCACAAATCCGCGTTCAATAGCCACCTGACCCGTGTAGTAACTGAGGGTTTTTACACCCGTAAATTGTTTATTGTTGTTGGCTTCGCTGGCCGCGCAAGCGACCCCGGCATCAAATCTCGGGGTATTAGCAGTGCCGCCCAAGGCATTGTAATAGCAGCCGTTGTACGGAATTTCCGCCCACAGCACATATACATAGTTGCCGTCCGGCATCGGGGCACCATAAGCAAACTGTTCGGTGCAGGTAGCATCTGGGCAGGTAATGCCGGTGGACATTTTTTCGTTCTTGGCATAGGTGCGCGTGCAAGAAGTCGGTTGTCCGTTAGCATCTAATGCTCCGCACAGGCCGTCCCACTTAGAGGTAAAGTTCATACGGCTGGTGCGGTCTTCGGCAGAACTATATACCAAAGTACCAGTTCCATCTACAAGCTTCGGGGCCATACCCGTAGGCTGGGAGGAATTGGTGTTAATCGTATTCGTGCCGGAGTTGGTACCGGCAAAAGTGGTACCGGGCGTGTAAATATTCCAATAGACTTTGGACGCTTCCGTCGGAACGTAACTAATAGAAGCGTACGCCGTAGATTTTTTGTTCAGACCCGTAACGGCAATATCCGTCAACTTCAAGGGGTCCAACGAAACTTGGCGCGTAACGGCGCGGGAGAAATCAATGCCCGGCCACTCGTCCTGCGTTTTGGCTTGGATAGCCGCAATATAGTTGCCCGCGGGCAGGAGCATACCGCTGTCGCTGCGACCGTCCCACGAGTCGGACTCTACAATTTGTTTATCGCTTTCCACCCCTTTTATACCTTCGCCCACGCGCGGCTGCCAATCAACCAAGGTGCGAACGATTTGCTTCTCACCCGTAATTGTGCTAGCAGCACTGGTGCCATAGGATTTACTGTCATCGCTAGAAGCATCCAAAATAGCGATACGAACATCCGCGTCTTTGCTCAAACGATAAGCAAAGGTGTAGGGTTGGGCCGGCACAGCGGTAATATCCCCCACCACGGTAGGAGTACTGCGCACGGTATGTACGTTGGTTACGTCCACCTGTATCGGGATTTGGTTTTCGCCGGGGTAGGCAATCGTGGAGTTAAATTCAATTTTATCTACGGCTACGTTATCGCCGGGGAAGTCCGTCGCCACGGTGGCGCGGAAGGCAAAATCCCCATTGGATTTACCAAATTCGCCCGCAATATCGTAAGAACCGTCCCACGCGGCGCAGAAAGGAATTTCCGAGCCAGAAGGCTGCCCGTCATTGTTAAAAATAATATAGTTACAGTTCTTATTGGCGCAGTTTCCGCTGGTACCTGCGCTTAATGTATCACTACATTGCCCAGACGCCTCGGTAGTGGTGCCTAAGTTATAACATTTATTACCACGCTTTTCATAAAGAGGAGCGGTGCAAGTGTACCCGTCATTCGGCCCACCCGGGCAACGATAAGAACCACATTTAGCGGTATTATTGTTGATATCCGGATATAAATCAATAGAGCGGATAGCCGGGGTGCCTTCCGCATCTTTAATATTTTTGCCGTTATAGTATTTAACAATATCAAAAGAAATATTCTGCAACGGAAACGCAATAGAATAAGTGGCCTGGGCCATAGGTCTGTTGGTGCAGACTACCTGCATACACAAGGCTAAACAATGGTTGGGGTATTTATTATCATTAACCGTAGTATTTGGATACGGCTGATCATACTCAATCAAAGCCGAACTCACCCACGGATCTGTACTGTTTTGGTTAGACTGCGGAGCCGAGGTGGTTGTAAAACTGCGGTTATTGTCGGTAGAAATAACGCCGGTGCCCCAGTTACAATAGAGTTGTTGGGCCTCGCTCGTTGCCGTTCCCGTCGGCGCGGTATCAGCATAATACACCCCTGCGCTTCTTACGTCGGCGCGTTGGGCAAACAGCGGCGAGCAAGCCGCGACTAACAACAAAGCCAAAACGGCGCGAAGCACCGTCCGGCCCGATAAAACCCGGATTAAACTTTTAATTCTATTCATTGTGTATGTATCCATTTGGGGACTTAATTCCCGTCTAAAAATTATATTTTTTACAAATCTTTTCCGCGCCAAAAACAATGCGCACGGAACGGCGGCTGATTATAAAAATAAACAGACGCCGAACCTATACTCTTAAATTTTTGCAACTTTTGGGGCAAATGTCAACTGTTTTTTGCATTTTTCCCCGTCTTATTAGGGAAATGGCACCATCCCCTAATTTAATTAACGGCAAATTTGATATAAGAACACTTTAAAAATAGCACATCAAACGGCCACAACAAACAGCCCAATCGGTAGATCCTGAACTAAATTCAGGATGACCTCTTGTAATAACGACAGATCCCCGACTAAAACACTCGGGGATGACGAAAACATTTCAAGCACCAAGGGGAAACTCCTTAAAATAAGGGGTCATTCTGAACTTGTTTCAGAATCTACCTTTTGGGCCGTTTATTAAAAATAGCAATTCCCCATATTATAAAATAATCTCGTCATATAAGTCTCGCCACGTGGGATTGGAACCTGCAATTAAATTTTCCTTCCACGGCCGGTGCCAATTTTTAAGTTGCTTTTCTCGGGTAATCGCCGCTACAATATCGTTAAACTGTTCGTAATACACCAAACGATTTACCGAATAATCGCAAGTAAACCCTTTTAATAATTTATTTTTATGTTCATATATCCGGCGCACCAAATTATTGGTTACCCCAATATATAATACGCTATGGGTGGAATTGGTAAGGATGTAAATGTAAGCATTCATAAAATAGGGAACACAACCTGTATTAAAAACAACACAATCGGTAGATCCTGAACTAAATTCAGGATGACTCTCTTTGTAATAACGACAGATCCCCGACTAAAACGCTCGGGGATGACAAAATAATAACCCTGTTTTTTATAGGGGATGACGGCACAGGAAACCCTAAATTTCCCCCGCAGGATAACCGCCTTATTTAATCAAACTTTTTTTAGCGCATTTGGGAGCCACGGGCATTATCCGCGCCGTCGCCCGTCTGTGCCACTTGGTCGGCTACTTCGCGGTACACCGCAAAACTGCCGCGCCCGTTCTGCTTGACCACATACAGGGCTTTGTCGGCTTTTTCCAAAAGGGCTTCCGACGTTTCCCCGTCAAACGGAAAGCAGGAAATGCCTTGGCTGATACTCAAATGGACGGCTTTTCCGTCTGTATAGCGGTCCGGCAGCGTGATAGCGCAAATGCGCTCTTTTAAGCGTTTGGCAATAATTTTGGCCTCTTCGCTATTTGTGCGCGGAAGCATAACCACCATTTCGTCCCCGCCGAAGCGGCAAGGCACGTCCGTTTGGCGCAGGCTGGTGCGAATCACCCGGCTGACCTCTTTTAAGGCCCAATCGCCGATTTGGTGGCCGTAGCCGTCGTTAATTTGCTTGAACCAGTCAATATCCATAATAATCAGGCACATCGTCAAATCAAAGCGTTTGGAGCGGTAAATTTCCTCGGCAAATTTTTCATTAAAATAACGGCGGACCGGCAGTTTGGTCAGTTCGTCGTAATTGGACAGTTCCTGCACGCGCTCAAACAAGCGGGCGTTGTCAATCGTCAACGCCATTTGGGTTGCAAACTGCTGTAAAGAAATAAAGTCCAAATACCCTACTTTGCGGCGCGATAAAATATTGTCAAACGCCAAAAAGCCCACCTTGGTACGCTGGACTTTAAGCGGAATATAAATAATACTGCGGGTGGAGCGGTAAGTGGCGGCAGAGTCAAAAACCTCTTTGAGCAAGTTTTGCTCGGCCGCCGGGAGAGAATCCCCCGCCTGTTGGGTTACCTGGCCGGAAATATCCACCCCCAAAACAGACTTTATTTTGTTACCTTCGCCGTCCGTTAAATACAACCGGACGCGGTCAAAACGAAAGTATTTTTGCACGCCCTTTAAAATCAGTTCCAAGCCGTCATTTAACCGCAGGGAGGACGCAAAAATGGTTGATAAATCATTGAGCGCGGTGGAAACATTTAAACGCTGGTTTTTGGCTTGGTCAATTTCCGTATTGCGCAAATTGTGGGAAATTTCCTGCCCCAAGGCTTTAATTAATTCCTTTTCCTCAGGTGTAAAACCGCGGTTCTTGCGGAAACGTTCCAGGCGCAACACTCCCACCTTTTCCTGCATAAAACTGTGCACTTCGCCCGATTTTAATTCCACGCTGGGGCGTTGCCATTTTACCAATACATAAATAGCGGGATAACTTAAATCGGTTGTTTCGGCCTCGCCATTTTGCAAAAGTTGCTTTAAAAAAACAGGCTCGTTCAAAACGGAAATATCTTCCTGCATATCCATACAGTATTCCTTTTTGCACATCATACGCAAGGATAACAGCGCGCGCTCTTGCTGCCAATCAAAAAAGTACACGCGGTCCAATTTAAACAAGTTGCGCAAAGCGGGCAAGGCACACTCCAACAGTTCCCGCTTGTTTTGGAAAGACTGGTTCAACTGTTTGTGAAATTTATAGAGCGTATAAGATTTTTTATCAAACATAGCGCTATGCCTCGTAAATGGACAACAAATATTCTATTTCTTTGGCGGTCAAGTCCAAGTCCCTATCCAAGGCGGCCTGGCTGAAACGGCCCTCTACAATCTGCGTGGCGCACACGGCCAGCACGCGCTTTAAAATTTCCATAACCGTACCCGTAATGGTGATATTGGGCAAGGTGCGAGCAGAGGACAAAATATTGCTGTATGTGCTTAACCGCTGGGTGGAAGAAAAAATAAACTGCTCAAAGGCATCTTCAAACGCAGGGAAGGCATCTATCTTAGAAGCATATTGCAGTTGGACATCCGGCCGGGCGCAGAATTTAATAAATTTTAAGGCGTTCTTTTTTTCCTGCGATTGGGTGTTGATAAATAAGTTCATCCCGGACAGATAGGAAAAGTACATATCGCCCGTCGTAGGCACCGGGAGCGTGCGCACGCGGATACCGCGCCGGGCATTAAAGGTGCTGACACCCTGTTTGCGGGAAATCATCATACTGGCCTTGCCGGAAACAACCGTACCTAATGAGCCGCGCTCTCGCAAAATGGGCATATAGTTTTTAAGGGCTAAATTGATATAATCACGGATACCCTCTTTAAATGCTTTGGTACCTACTAATGTCGTGCCGCGGTCGGCGGATAGTATATCCGAACCGCGCCCCCACACGCACGGCAGGGCATTACGCATAGAAAGAGAACCGCGCCAATCGCTGTTTTGCATCGGGTAATAGCCGGGAACGTCTTTAAACTGCTCGCGCAAGGCTTCGCAGGTACGCAAAAGTCCGTCCCAAGTGGCCAGGTCTTGCTCCGGTTTAGAAGTTACCAATTTTAAATGGTCTGCCCGGTAGTGCAGGGCGCTCAAATCAAACCACCACGGATACGAATAAATATCCTTGGTGCCCGGTTGGTAACAATGCGCTTTAAGCGGAACAAGGCAGTTCGCCAACGAAAGGCCGGGGTCCAATTCCGACAAGTTTTCCGCTACTCCTTCGCGCACCAAAAGGGCGGTCCAGTAATGCGGGATTTGAATCAAATCCGGGACTTCTTCCTCGTGGGTGGGATGCTTGATAGTAAACATACGCCGCCAAAGCACGTTACGCGTGAATACGCGCATCGTAACATCTACGGACGGATTTTCTTTTTTAAAAAGAGAAATAAACGAAGCGTAAACGTCTTTGCTTTTATCGCCCGCATCGGGCATTACCCACAAAATCATTTGGACTCCTTACACTAATCCCAACTGCGAACCTTCATATTGGGATTAATGTCTATATTCTTTTTAACCGGTCTGCCGGTATTCTCGGCGTGTTCCAATTTTTTATAAGCGGCCAAGGCAATCATGGCGGCATTGTCCGAAGATAATTTGCGCTCCACAAAGTGAACCTCTATACCGGCCTTTTGCGCCTGCTCTTGCATCTTTTCGCGCAGGAGCGAGTTCGCCGCCACCCCGCCGCCGACAGCAATATGTTTTACCTTATATTTTTTGGCGGCTAAAAGTGTTTTGGTTACCAAAGTTTCCACCATTGCCTCTTCAAAACTGGCACACACATCGGGTATAGAAAAATCTTTATGGTCGCGCAGATAATAACTGACGGCCGTTTTGATACCGCTGAACGAAAATTCCCACGTTCCCGGCAACAGCGGCCGCGGGAAATGAATAGCATCCCGCTTGCCCGAAAGTGCCTGTTTGGATACCTGCGGCCCGCCCGGATAAGCAAGCCCTAACAACTTGGCTACTTTATCAAAGGCTTCGCCTGCGGCATCGTCGCGCGTTTTACCGAGCACTTTATAATCGCCGTAATTTTTAACGTACCATAATTCCGTATGCCCGCCGGAAACCACCAAGGCAATTAACGGAAATTGCAATTTATTTTTGGCTTCGCTTCCTTCAAAATCGCAAGCAAAAATATGCCCTTCCAGGTGGTTTACTCCTATTATAGGCACTTTTTTAAATTTTGCAAGCGTTTCCGCCGCCACGCGCCCCACCATTAAGCCGCCGGGCAGACCGGGGCCGCTGGCAAAGGCTACATAATCAATCGGGTGGTTTTGCAAGGCTTCACCGATAACGGTGGCAATTTTGGCGGCGTGGGCGCGGCTGGCCAGTTCCGGCACGACCCCGTGGTATTTTTTATGCTCATCAATCTGGGAATAAATAACATTGGATAAAATCTCTTTCCCCCCTTTTAAAAGGGCGGCGGAGGTTTCATCACAAGTGGATTCAATACCTAAAATTGTAAAATCTTTCTTCATTTGGAGGCTTCCTTTTTCCCGGCTTTTTTATCGTCCGTTTTGGGGGACGCTTTTTTATCCGCTTTTTTGGCTTTACGTTCTTCGGCTGCCTTTTTAGAAGTTTCTTTGGCCTCTTCCAGGCTTACTTTTCCCGTCAAAATTTCCACCGCCTTATCCAGTACCGGGTCGGCTTCGGTAAATTTCATATCGGGCGTTTTTTGGCCGGGCGTATGCACAATATTATTATACTGCATAAATACCTTGGCTTCTTTATCCGCAGGAAAGACAACTTCCACATCCGGCACAATGCCGCCCTCGTCAGCCTTTGTTTTATCCCGGTAATCGCGCTGGATTAAGCGGCCCGAAGGAGTGTAATAATGCGCAATCGTTAAACGCAAACCCGCCCCGCCGGAAAGAGGCATCACCTGCTGGACACTAGCCTTACCGAAGGTGCGCTGCCCCACGATAAATGCTCGTCCGTTATCTTGCAATGCGCCCGAAACAATTTCGCTCGCGCTGGCAGAGCCTTGGTTTACCAACACCGCCAACGGGATATCCGGATAATCCGGGCGGGCAGAAGTTTTAAATTCCTGGTAATAATCAGGTTTGCGCCCTTGGGTATAGACAATCATTTCATCCTGTGCCAAAAAGAGTTTGGCAATATCCACCGCACCAGTTAATAAACCTCCGGGATTAAAACGCAAGTCCAATACCAAAGAGGTCATCCCCTGTTTTTGCAATTCTTTTAATGCTTTTTTAATAGCCTCGGTGCTGTGGCCCGAAAAATCTACCAAATACACATATCCCACCTTTCCCGGCAGCATACGGGAATACACCACTTCGGGCACGATTTTTTCACGCTTAAATTTAAAGTCCGGCAAATTTGTATATTCGCCCTTATCGTTTTTACGGCTAATGGTGATTTTTACTTTACTGCCCACAGGCCCGCGCATCAATTCCACGGCTTCGTCCAAGGGCATATTTTTTACATCTTTATCATCCACCGCCACAATGCGGTCTCCCGGCATTACCCCGGCCTTAAAGGCGGGCGTGCCCGGCATAGGCGTCATTATCGTAATAAAGCCGTCCACTTTTTGCAAGCGGATACCCAAACCGCCGAAATCGCCGCGGGTATCATTTTTGAGTTCCTTATAATCTTTCGGGTCCAGATATTGCGAAAAATCGTCCAATTCTCCCACCACGCCCTTAATCGCACCGGAGACCAGTTTGTCCGTATCGGTCACTTCTACATAATTTTCTTTAACATATTCCAACACATCCACCAAGGTACGCAGTTGCTTTAAACTGTTATCCGCCGCAGCATATGCGTACGGAAACAGCGTTCCCATAAAAAACAACACGCCCCCCAAAACAGCGTAACGATTTAATTTTTTTGATTTCATATTTTCCTCTAAATAGTTATTTCAGCCACTCCTGCGGATTTACCGCGGTAGTGCCCTGGCGAATTTCAAAATACACCGCACTCTTGCCCGTGCCGGAGGAGGACTGCGTGTCCTGCCCCGCCGTGCCGATTACGCCCTGCACCGGGAGTTTATCCCCCACAGAGGCGCTGATTTCCTTCAAAAATCCGTAAATAGTAAAGAACCCTTTGTTGTGGTCCACAATAACCACATTGCCGTACGAGCGGAACGGCCCGGCATAAATCACGCTCCCTTCGGCCGCTGTGCGGACAGGTTCACCCGCCTTGGCGGAAATTTTGATACCGTCGCGGAAAATCCAAGTATTCAAATCGGCACGGTATTCTTTACCGAATTTGCTGATAACCGTACCTGCCACCGGCCAGGGCAAAGAGTGGCGCGAAGCATCTATGCGCGGCCTGGTTGACGATTTTTTAACCGGTGTTTTGGAAGCGGCGGCCTTTTTGGCGTCTGCCGCTTTACGCTTACGCTCAAACGAGGCAAGTAAATTATTGAGTTCCGCCGCGGATTTATTCAGTTCGTTTATTTCTTTGCGCACGGCATCAGCCTTGCGCCGGGTAACATCTAAATCCTTTTTCTTTTTATTAAACGATTGCGAAATGACGGCCTGTTCCTGCTTGATTTGGGAACTTTGCGCCATTAATTTTTTATTGCGCTCCTCAAACGAGTGCAACCGTTCCTTGGCTTCTTTATTTTCTTTTTTCAGTTCGGCGGCAAAGGCGGCCTTGTGCGTAACCATACGATCCACAAAAATATCCTGCTCCAAACTGTACCCGCCCGGGCAAGCCGCACAAACAGGCATAAAATAATATTGGACTAACTCCGCCTGCACCACCCCTTGCCACATAGGCATACTACGCTCTAACGCGGCGCGCTTGTCCTCAATAGACAGCAAATTTTGCTCCACATAGGTAATATCGGACTCCACTTTATTTTTACGCTGTTCGGCGCGCGCTTTTTGGTTCTCCAAAGCAGAAATTTCCTGTGAAATCTGTTGGGCCTGCTTGCGGTACTTTTGCAATTCCCGTTCTTTCGCAGCCGCCGCATTTTTCAATTTTTCCAACTCCTGCTTACGCCGTGCAGCCTCGTCGCAATAAAGCGGCGAAGCAAACACCAAAAGAGCCAATAAAACGCTTAAAATCTTTGCCATTTAGATAACGTCCACCCGAAAAGCCCGCAAAAGGCAAGTAGCAACAACTGCCGTCCAACCGAGGTAAACTGGCTGGCGGCTTCGTACAAAAAGCCCGTAGGATATACGAGCACCGCAAAAAACAGACAGGAAGCCAGCCCGGCCAAGACGCCGGAAACGGCTCCGCCCAAAAAGTGCGCACGCGGCCCGGCCGACGGATAGGCCTCCACCAAAAACATAAAAGCCAAAAATAATAAGAGCGCAAAAACCACAGCCAAATTTAACAATTTGGCGCACAACCCCACATAAAAGAGCAACTGCGCGTGCTGTGAATTATAATGCGGTGTTAAAAACGGATATTCCGCCGATAAATTATCCGCAAACGGACGGATATTGTTAATGGCCTTGTAACTTAAACGCAATTCGTAATAAGCGGGCATTTTGTTTTTGCCCATTAAAAGCATCGCATCAGCCAGTTGCGGGTTTTGGCGGCGGACCTCCGCCAAGGCATCCTGCGGGGAGAACAATTGTACATCCGTGATATCCTCTTTTTGGTTTAAGGAGTCTCCCGTCTCCGCCAGTTTTGCATTATCCGGCGTGCCGTTGACGGTTAAAATCATTTTAAACGAGCGGTTTAATGCTTGGTAATAAGTATCCAACCGCATATTTATAAACACCGCCGTTTGCAACAAAACAGCCACCGCAAACACCAGCAAAAACAGTCTGCGGTGCAAGTGAAAAAGGTGCTTGGGAACTTTAACCGTTTTCGGCTCTTCCAAAAATTCTTCCATATTTTACCACCCCAAGGCCGCCTTCATACGCGGCAAAATTTCCGTATTGTGGTACAGGCCGGAAAACTCATCGGCCTCCTCGCCATAGGCTACGCTTAACAACGGCAAAGACGAGTGGGACGGGGTGGCCCATACAATGCCGCGATCCTCGTCCAACTGTTTAAAAAGGCCGTCCAAATCCGCCGGGTTTTTAAAGCCGGAAATATCCACCGGATAACCCAAAGCGGCAGTTAATTGTCCCTGCAAAAAAGCCGGGGTTAATGTAGCGGCTGGCAGTTTTTTCAACTCTTCTTTCAAATTATATAAACTGCGTTTTTGGAGCAGAAACTGATGATACGTTTTAAAGGAAGCATAGTCCACATCTCCGTCGTAAATCACTTCTCCTTGTTCCGTTTTTTTCATTGCTTTTTTTCTGCCAATATGCCGGTAAGTAAAGGCTCCCACGCCCGTATCGTGATCTGCATTTAAGTACACCAAAGTATCGGGTGTTTTATCCGCATAAGCCAGCACATAGCCTAGCAAGGTATCTAAATTTTGCATTTCCTTAAACCACGCGCCCGCATCGTTTCCGTGGGCAGCCCAGTCAATTTTTCCGGCTTCTACCATTAAAATAAAACCGTTAGGGTTTTGGCTTAAAATTTCCACCGCCTTTTGGGTTTGCTCCGTAAGCGTGGGGATTTGCGGCTGCATATACATTTCTACCGTCATCGGCAACGCTTGCTCGGCAAACAACCCAAGGACCTTGCCTGATTTGATTTTGGCCAGTTCCTTTTTGTCCGTGGCAATATGGTAGCCTTTCTTTTTGGCCTGCTTTAAAAGTTTTTTATTTTCCCCTGTGGAAAAATATTTAAGTCCGCCGCCCATAATCACTTCCGGGCCGAACGCAATCATTTGGCGGGCAATATCCATTTTCTGGCGGCGGTTTTGCGTATGCGCCGTAAAGGCAGCGGGAGTAGCATCGGTAACATATGCATCCGTAACCACGCCGACGGACATTCCTTTTTCGCGCGCCATTTCCAACAAAGTTTTGGCGGTAGCACCGTTGTAATCCTCGCCAATGACACCCGGGCGGGAGAATTTTCCCGTTGCCATTTGCGTAGCCGCGGCGGCGGAATCGGTTACCAAAGTATCATAGGTGTTATTAAAGAACATACCCCAGGTACCGCCGTTTAACATACGCTCCAAATTGGAGGTTTTTTCGGGGTAGTCCGGCAAGTTAGCATAGCGGACGCCTTGGGTAAAAAAACCGATGGCCTCCGGCCCCATACCGTCCCCAATCACCCAAATAAGGTTCTTTACGTCCCCGGCCCATGCAGGGCCCGCAAGTAAAACGAAAGCCAAAAGTACAAATAAAATACGGCGAATATTTTTCATTTTATCTCCTAAATCAATGTTTTGCGGTACAAATCCAAATAGGCTTGCGCCGATTTATCCCACGATAAATCCTGGCGCATCGCGTTGCGGACGAGTTTCGTCCACACCGGGCGGTTATGCTGGTAAAGGGCCAAAGCCCCTTCCAATGTAGCATAGATACCATTTTCGGTAAAGTTGTTAATAAAAAAGCCCGTAGCCGTATCCTCTTTGCCAGGCTCATACCCTTTCACTGTATCCACCAACCCGCCTACTTTTGACACAACAGGCAAGGTACCGTACTGCATTGAAATCAACTGCGAAAGGCCGCACGGCTCAAAGCGAGACGGCATTAAAAATATATCCGCGCCCGCATAAATGCGGTGAGCCAAATCTTCATCCAAGCGGCCGTTGTAACTAACGGATGTAGGATTATTACGCGCCAAACCCTGATAAGCCTTCTCTAACATCGGGTCGCCCATACCAAGCACTACAAACTGCGCGCGGCCTTTTAAGCGTTCAATCAAATTGACGACCACATCCAAGCCCTTTTGATAGTCCAGGCGCGACACAATACCGATAAGCGGCTTTTCTGCCTCTTGGGGTAGTTTGCATTGTTGTTGCAAAGCCAATTTAGCGGCTAATTTACCTTTTACCACTTCGCTTACGTCGTAGCCAATCGGCAAAACGGGGTCCAATTCCGGGTCCCACACGTCGGTATCAATTCCGTTTACAATGCCGCAGAAATTTTTACTGCGGTAGCGCAAAAGCCCCTCCAAGCCAAAGCCCATAGCGGGGTCCGTTTGAACTTCGCGCGCGTAGTTGGGGCTGACGGTATTTACGTTATCGGCAAACACGATGCCGCTTTTCAAGAAACTGATGCCGCCGTAATATTCAAATTTATCAGGTGTGTAATCCACCGGGTGAAAGCCCGCCTTGCGGAACGAGGAATACGAATAATGCCCCTGGTAGGCAATATTATGAATAGTGTATAAACTGCGGGTGCGGGTATAGAAGGCATCCAACTTATAGACCGTTTTTAAATAGGCGGGAATTAAGCCCGTCTGCCAATCGTGGCAATGGATAATATCCGGACGGAAACCGATAAATTTGCACCCTTCCAGCACCGCGCGGCTAAACAAAATAAAGCGCTCGTCGTTATCGGGATATTCGCCCATTTTGGTACGGTAGAGTTCGGGGCGGTCAAAATATTTACGGTTGCCCACAAAAAACACAAGCACATTACCCCAATTAATATACGAAAGCGAAACCTGTTCAATTCTATCCCCAATCGGGATTAAATACACTCCGGGAACCACTTTTAAAGAGGACACCCGCACAATGTTGCGGTAGTGCGGCAGGAACAAAAGCACTTTATTGCCTTTGCGCATAGAAAACTGCTGACAGAGTGCCCCCACCACATCGGCAAGTCCTCCGGTTTTACAAAACGGAAACGCCTCGCTGGCGGCCAAAACAATGTTCATAGTTATTTATCCTCCTGTTTTTCTTGCGCGGGCTGTGCCGCATCTTCGTCCTCACGGTGCGCCTGCAAAGAGGCCAATGCGTTATCAGGCGCAGTTACCTGCTCGTTCATTTTTAAAGCAGGGTCCGTATCCTGCGCGGGTTCATTTGACACCACGCTTACAGCCTCCACCGGGGCTTTTTCCTCGGCAGACAAGGCGGCTTGCTTTAAGAGTTCCGGGGCGGCATCATTGGTAAAAATATCCCCGCGGTTGTAACTGTTGCGCGTAAAGAACGGGTCCGCAGAGGACGCATCCAAAGCCTGTAATTTTTCCTCGCCTTCCAATTCTTCCAACGGAATAATGGCCGGCTCTTTCAAGGGAGGCAAAGGCTCGCCAAACGGCAATTCTTCTTGCTTTTCGCGCAAGGTTTTAGAAGCAAATTCCTGCAAATCGGGCAATTCGGAAATCTTGTTAAGCCCGAAAATTCGTAAAAATTCATCTGTTGTGCCATAAACCATCGGGCGGCCGATAGTATCTTTTTTGCCCACCACCCGCACCAGCCCGCGCTCCAACAAGCGTTCCAACGGCCCGGCCACATCTACCCCGCGTATGGCTTCCATTTCCGCGCGGGTAAGCGGCTGCTTGTAGGCGATAATCGCCAATGTTTCCAAGGCCGCATTGGAAAGTTTGGTCGTCATTTTTTCGTTATACAAACGGCGCACCCAGCGGCCAAACTCCGGCTTGGTGGACATTTGAAATCCGCCGCCGATTTCCACTACGCGGATAGCGCTTTGGCGTTGGACGTAATCCTCTTGAATTTCCAAAATCATTTCGCGCACGCGCCGTGCATCCACGCCGTCAATTACGTCGGCAATGCGGGAGGGTTTTATCGGGCGGTCGGTAATAAACAATAAAGTTTCCACAATCTGCTTAAATTCACTCGTCGGCACCAGTTCAAAGGGCCGTTCGTCCGCAGGCTGGACGGTTTTATCGGCTTGCATAGGCGTTGCTTGCGATGTGGCTTGAACAGGGGTTATATTTTCTTCGGTTGGCATAAATCCTCCGGGCGGCTAATTAGCCTCGCCGTGCATAAGGGTTTTAAAATCTTTATCTTTATTTTCCGGATTTAAATAAATACGGATTTGCCCCTGCTGTGCATCTTGCCGGGCAATAATTTTTTTAATCTTCATCAGTTCCAATAAGGCCATAAAACAGGTAATCACGCCGCGTTTTTTGGTTTCCCCCACAAAGATATCGTCTAAAAGCACCCACTCGTGCTTTTTAAACATATCCACCACCTTTTGCATCTTCATTTCAATAGGAAATTCTTCCACATTTAAAAGTTCAATGCGTTTGCGCTCGTCTAACCGTTCAAAGGCACGCTTGACGGCGGATAATAAATCAAACAGTTGCAGGTTAATGATTTTTTCCCCGTCGTCAAAAATAGGGGCAGAGCGGTAAAAATTGTCTTTATTTTCCTCAAACTTTTGTTCCAAAAATTTGCTGGCTTCTTTGTATTTTTGGTACTCTACCAACTTGGCGATAAGTTCCTTTACAGGGTTGGGGCCTTCGTCCTCGGTCGTCGGGGCTTGCGAAGGCAAAAGCGTTTTGGCTTTAATTTGCATTAATGTACTGGCCATTACCAAAAATTCGCCCGCCACCTCCAAGTTCAGTTCCTTCATTACGTTTAAATAATCCAAATACTGCTTGGTGATTTCGGCAATGTTAATATCGCAAATATCCAAGTTGTCTTTTTTAATTAAGTGCAACAACAGGTCCATAGGACCCTCAAACACGTTGATATGCACATTAATCGGCGCAGGATTAATCATTTAAACGCTCCGCAATATATTACAAAGTTAAAATTTTACTTAATAAGCCGACAATTATCCGGGTAGGCGGCAATAAAAGAAACTGCACCGCACCCGTTAAAATAAGGGCGAAAACCACCCACATTCCAAAGCGGCTGAAAAACAGTTCGTATTTAAAGGCGGTCCGCATTGGCAATAAAGCCGCCACCACGCGCCCGCCGTCCAAGGGCGGGATAGGAATTAAATTAAACACGGCTAAAAATACGTTAATAAACATACCATATTGCAGAAATACAAAAACCTGCTCCAATGTCTGCACGGTAAAATGGTTCTGCGTTAAGAGAAAAATCTTCATAACAAGCACGCAGATAAGTGCCAACAGCAAGTTGCACGCCGGACCTGCCGCCGCCACTTTGCCCATATCTTGGCGCGGGCGCGGAAAGCGCATGGGGTTTACAGGCACGGGCTTGGCCCAACCAAACAACGGAAAATGCAAAAAGTAGCACACCGCCGGTACTACCAGCGTGCCTACCGGGTCAATGTGTTTAAGCGGGTTTAAGGTCAGGCGGCCGGCATAATAGGCGGTATCGTCGCCCATACGGTATGCCACCCAGCCGTGTGCAAATTCGTGCAGGATAATAGACAAAAATAAAATGGGTATAAAGATAATTACTTCCATATATTGTATTTTACTAATTTATATTCGTTCCTGCACACCGCCAAGGTCAAAAATGCCCTATAAAAAGCGGGTAAAAAATATTATTTGCTGTTTTAGTTTAAATTAGTTATAATAAATTAACCTTAATTAATCATTAAGGCTTCAACTAAAACAAAGCAACCGAGGGCTGGACCTGTGCACAAAAGCAGCACACGGCAGAGCCGTAGGAACGCAAAACCCCCGGACTAAACCGGGGGTTTTAAATTTGTCTGCCTGCGGTGCAGAGAGGAGGTTGCACCGATACCCGGCGTTGTCTATGCGGGAAAATGCTATTTAGAACAAATGCGAAGAAGATATTTATAAAAATTCTCGTCATTCCCGAAAGTCGTAGTCGGGAATCTGTTGTTATTAATAAGTATTGCATTATTTATTGCCACGACAGATCCCCGCCCCCAGCGGGCCGCCAAAACTCTCGGGGATGACGGCAAACGACAACAACAACTAATACAAGAACACTCCACAAGGAAAGCCCCAGGAGTCATTTCACTCTCTCGGGGCTCATTTACACTAAAAACACCTTATGGTTTGGCAGATACATCTAAGTCTGTATTTTCTTTAAAGTCCAACGGTCCAGAACCAGAACCAGCACTACAATTTTGCCCTAAAAAATTCTCAGGCACAATGCACTTAGATAAATCATCTGTCTTAGCGCATTTCAAACAAGACCAACCTATTTTAGAAACAGAATCAGCAGAAGCACCGGGGGAATTCGAACAGATATATGTTTCATTATATAAGTAATATTGCCCAGGCGTACAATCAAATTCTTGGCCTTTTTGAGGTGTAACATAACCGCTATGGTGCGCGGTTTCGCTACCGCAAACCATACTCGTCCAATAGTTTGTATAGTGCCATTGAAAAGAATAGGTATCCACATAAGCACCAAATGTCGTAACAGTCTTTGTTTTCCAAGTGCTACTCGTAAAGCAAGTATATTTCCCAGAAGAATCAGGGCATTTTGAAATTTGAATATACCGGCATTTTGTATAGTCCCAACGGTAGTCCGCATAAATATTATCTTCCCCCGCACATCTCTCGCTATATCTTTCTTTCCCATTTTTTGTAGGAGTACAACTATCGCCAGAACTTTTACTTTTGAGCAAAAAGGAAGTATAGATTTTTGTATTCAATTTAGCATTACCGGTAGAATCGTAGTCCTTGGAATACTGGTTGCTCCACTCCATCGTCTGCCCCAAGTTTGCAGAATTTTGCGCACCCTTGGTAATTTTGGCGGTGGAGGCAATTTCCATATTGTCCGTTTTTCCACCCATTACGGCTGCATCATTGGTGTAAATCGTGTTTGTTACGTTACTCTTATGGAAATTCGTATCTTTAAAAGTAACATCATTCGCCATTAACCGCCCTGCCGTTACCGTTCCGCCGTTTTCAATGCTCATATTTTCACCCAAACGGTATTCGGGCGTATTGGTGCTACCCAAGGTTGTTCCGTTTTGGATATTTACTTGGTTTAAATACGCACCCGCACCTTTGATGATAATATTCCCCACGCTAGAACGCGTATTACAAAAGTTAAGATACCCACTGCTACTATCCCCGTCTTTGCCCACACGCGTAAAGTGTGTAGGATCTGCCGCGTCCAAGTGAGCAAAGTTACCCACCGGGGCGGACATTGTGGTTACAAACTGCATTTGTTCTGCGTTGGCGGCTGTAAATAACAGCAAAGCGGCAGAAAAAAATATAAATTTCTTCATCTTTCCTCCTTTTTGGACACCTTTATATTTTAGTAAAAAAGCCTTTTATATTCCAAACTCATCCAATATACAGAGTCCTCATTAATAGAATTATAACAAAAAAGAAAAATAAAACAACCCCTTTATGAATAACTACTAAACAACAGATCCCCGACTAAATTCCTCGGGGATGACAGCAATAACAACGAGAACCCGTATAAAGACGCTACGGGATGACAAAGAAAAACAATAAAAAAAGCCCGTCGTCCTGAACTTGTTTCAGGACCTACCGTTTGGGTCGTTGGTCGTCTATAAAAATAAAGGTCATATTGGAAGGTTTGCCGATGCGGAGTGTTACAGTATCCGTTGTTTTCCTTTTTTATAACAACAGATCCTGGACTACGACTTTCCAGGATGACGGCGACAACAATACAAAAAACAAACTACCCAAGCAGTAGATCCTGAAACAAGTTCAGGATGACCTCTTTTTTCATAATATCGTCATTTCCGAAGGCCGTAGTCGGGGATGACGGCAAACGACAACGGCAACAACAATACAAAAACACTCCATAAAAAAAGCCCCGGACTAAACCGGGGGCTTTTATATCCACCAAATAAAACCAATTTTTAATGTGCTTTGAGAAAGGCCTGCGCTTCCTCGCGCGTTTTAACCTCACCCGCCCATTGTGCCTGGCGTACGCGGTCTAGCGCGCCCGATATGCGCCGCCCGGCCAAGCCCAAATCTTTTAGTTCCCGCCCGCGCACAAAACACGGCTCCAAGGCCATTGGAGGAAGCCCGGGGACAACCGCCTTTAAAATTTCCTTTTGCAAAGGAGAAAGCGACCCCAACGGACTCATTTTTTCGCGCGTTACCTTCCACGCGCCCAAAATTTCTTGCGTAAATTCCTTCGGCAAATGCAACGAACGCAAAAAATCTTCTCCGCTTGCGCCCAGCATACAAACCAATATGCCCACCCGCTCTTGCACATCTTGCGAGTTCAGCAAAGCATCGTGCCATTGAAGGCCCGGCCAGGCAAATTTGAGCATATCGTATTTTTCCATTAACATAAAAATTTTTTTAATTTTTTCTTCTTTGAGCACTTTTAAAAATTCGCGGCTGAACCGCTCCCGCGTCAAGAGCAGAGGATATTCCCCTTTTACGGCCTCACGCAATAAGCGTTCCGTTTTAGGCGCCAACGTCCACCCAAAACGGCCCGCAAAGCGTGTCGCCCGCAACATACGCGTAGGGTCATCTAAAAAACTTTTATCGTGCAAAATGCGTATAATGCCGCCATCAATATCCTTTTGCGAACCAAACGCATCATATGTTTGACCAAAAGTATCGGGCAAAATAGAAAAACACCAGGAATTTACGGTAAAATCGCGCCGGAAAAGGTCGTCCTTAATTTTGGGTGAAAATTCCACCTGCGGCAAGGAACCGGGATACGGATATTTTTCCTTGCGCATGCGGACCATATCAAATTTTAGCCCGTCCGCCATATTCACGCGGAACGTACCAAACTGCGAAAACTTCCTTTTTCCTCCCCCCCATTGTTTCACGCAAAACCCGGCAACAGATTCCTGGTTGCCGCTAAAAGCCAAGTCAATATCCAATGTAGGACGCTTTAAGTAAAAATCACGCACCGCACCGCCCGCCACCCAGGCCGACAGGCCCAGTTTTTTGGCATAGGCACCTACGGAATATAATTGTTCCCGGTATTTTTTAGGTATATCAGAGGAGAGGTTTATGTTCATAGCACTCTTGGCGGCTGTGCGCCGTCCTCGCTCATCCGGTCGGCGAAGTTGCGAAGCAGAGTGCTGTTAAGACCGCTCTTTAACACCTTGGCGGCGGCCACAGCATATTCGTTGGCCGAGTGATTCTTAGTCGGCGTGGGAACATAAAACGGAAAATGATGTTCCCGCGCATAAGACGGTTTCAAACGCGTTACCGCAAACCCTTGCGCGGCGGACGCAGCCGCCACGGCTTCGGATTCGTAGGACGCTTTTTCGTCCGCCTGCAAAAGCAGTTTCAGTTCTTCCAACCCGAAAACGGATACGGGCGGATAATCCATATTGAGTTGCTTCAATAAAACGTGTTTAATAGTTTCGTAATCGTCCCGCATACGCTTGGCCAATTCCGGCTCGCGCTGGCGGTCTTTTTCGGAAAACACAAACACCAAAATTTCACTTGGAGCGTCAAAATAAATCAAATCGCCGTCGTGGTGAAAAAACTCGCCGCACTCCGGGCAGCGTACCAAATTTAATTCTCCGCCCATAGCGGCGGTTTTCAAATCGGGGTCCTGGTCGGCCCGAATGAGCGACCAGTATTCTACATCAAAAGGTTCACACTTGTGGGGACAATGCGCAGTCCCTTCGTTTTTAATAGATTTCATATGTATAATTTAGCATAAATTGGCGCAAGCGGTCATTTTTGCAGGGCAAAAAATTTAATTAGTTTTGTAATTTGCTAAAATATAAAGAATAAGCCCCGTTAGCTCAACTGGATAGAGTACCGGTCTTCGGAACCGGTGATACGAGTTCAAATCTCGTGCGGGGCACTTTTCCGCTTAATCTGTTTTTCGGCATATTAGCCGCCCCAATTTTCCCCTTTGCGCCTAACGGCATATTTTTTATTTTCTGTCTGTTATATCCCTATATATAAAAATTTGCTAAAATAGAAGTATCTAAATTTGCAGTAAGGAGCGCACCTATGGGTGGACATTCGCATTGGGCCGGCATTAAACATAAAAAGGCCCTCGTTGATGCCAAAAAAGGCAAAGTATTTACTAAAATTTTAAGAGAAATCACCATCGCCGCAAAAATGAGCGGCGGTAACCCGGACCAAAACCCCCGCTTGCGTAAAGCCGTGGACGACGCCCGCGCCGCCAATATGCCGTTTGATAACGTCAAACGCGCTATTATGAAAGGTACAGGCCAGTTGCCCGGTGTTTCATATGAAGAAATCACTTATGAAGGCTACGGTCCCGGTTCCGTGGCCGTCATTGTGGAATGCACCACGGACAATAAAAACCGCACTTTCTCGGAAATCCGCAAAATCTTTACCAGCCACGGCGGCAATACCGGCACCGCGGGGTGCGTATCCTATATGTTCAAAAACAAAGGGATGATTGTCGTTAAAAAGGAAGATATTTCCGAAGATGATTTGATGAATTTGGCCTTGGAAGCCGGCGCGGAAGACGTCCGCACGGCGGGTGATGTGTATGAAGTTATCACCAACCCGGATATGAACGAATTGGAAGCCGTCAAAAAGGCCATTGAAGCCAAGGGTATTACGCCCGAATCGGCCGATTTGACAATGATTCCCGATACGGAAGTTTCCATTACTGACGAACATACGGCTGAGACCTTGATGAATATGCTTGAAGCGTTGGACGATCACGACGACACCAAAAACGTCTATGATAACTCCAACATTGACGAAGCCGTTATGGCTAAGTTGGAAGCCAAATAAGAGGCCTCTTGCAAGAGCATACAACCACAGTTTTAGGTATAGACCCTGGTTTAGACAGAACGGGATGGGCAATCCTCACACGGAACGCCCGTTCCGTTTTGTCTTTACGCGCCTGCGGGCTTATCCACACCGGGGCCGACCAAGAACTGCCCAAACGTCTTTCCTACATTTTTGACGAACTGACAAGTATTTTGCAAACCTATACTCCCGACCAGGTAGCAATGGAACAAAACTTCTTTTTAAAGCGCGCTACCACTATGGCCAATACGGTTATGACGCGCGGCGTGATTATCCTCGCGTGTGAACAAGCCAAAAAACCGATTACCTTTTATCCGCCCAAACGCGTAAAACTAATGATTTGCGGTACCGGCACCGCAGACAAGAAACAAGTCCAGCGTATGGTACAACTGACACTTAATTTGGATAAAGCCCCCTCGCCCGATGACACCGCTGATGCGGTGGCGATTGGAATATGCCACTTAAAAACAGCACCGCTCAACAATATGATTAACATCAAGGCGGCCTTTTTAGCCAAATTAAAAGCCGCCAAAGAAGCCCAAATCTCTAAAAAGCGCTAGTTTATGGAAAACGTCATTTTGGCGGGTGTAACCCTCAAAACCACCCCATACGATACATCTTCGTTGGAAGAATTAAAACGTCTTGCCCACACGGCAGGCGGTACGGTTGTGCATACCTTTCAAATCCGCGTACAGGCCTTTAACTCGGCCACACTTATCGGCAGCGGCAAAATGGAAGAAATCGCCGAAACAGTGCGACTGACAAATGCCCAAACGGTTATTTTTGATGACGAAATTTCCCCTGCCCAACAAAAAAATTTGGAAGAAATTATCCCCGCAAAAGTCATTGACCGGACCCGGTTAATTTTAGATATTTTCGCCCAACGCGCACGCACGCAAGAGGGTAAGTTGCAGGTAGAACTGGCGCAATTAAAATATTTGCTTCCGCGCTTAGGCGGGCAAGGCACCGCACTGATGCAACAAAAAGGCGGTATCGGCCTGCGCGGACCGGGGGAAACCAAACTGGAATATGACAAACGCCGTCTGCGCCTGCGTATCAGCAAACTGGAAAAGGAAATTGAACAGGTAAAAAAAGAGCGCGGCTTACGGCGGGAACGCCGCACGCAAATTCCTTTGCCGCAAATTGCCATTGTGGGTTATACCAATGCGGGAAAAAGCACCCTTTTAAATGTGCTGACGCGTCAAAACGCGGTTTATGCGGATGACAAACTTTTTGCCACATTGGACCCGACCACCCGCCGCGTGCATATGCCGGCCGGCGGAGAAATGCTGTTTACGGATACCGTGGGATTTATTCAAAAATTACCGCACAGTTTAGTAAGTTCCTTCCGCGCGACTTTGGAAGAAACCTCATTTGCAGACGTGATTTTACACGTCCACGATGCGTCGTCCCCCCACCGCAACGCTCAGGCAGAAACCGTGCGCCAAATTATTACCGATTTGGGCGCGCAGATGATTCCGGTTATTGATGTTTTTAATAAAATTGACTTACTTTCCCCCGCACGGCTGGCCCTCTTGCAAGCGCAGAACCCGCAAGGTTCGTTTATCAGTGCAGGAAACAAACTGGGCCTTACGGAACTATTGGAACAAGTAGAAGAAAATGTGGCGCGCCGCTGGAAACTGCGCCGCCTTACCTTGGAGCCAAAGGAGCGCGGGCTTATCGGTTTTATCTACGGCAAAGCCCTGGTCAACGGGCAAAAAGAATTGCCGTCCGGTGCTTTGGAATTAACCCTTATGGCCACAGACGGCAACTACCACAGTATTCTAAAAAAACTCACTTCTTTTTAGCGTTTTTGGGGGCTGTCTTTTTGACGACCTCTTTTATCTGCCCGTAACTTTCCAACGGTTGCACATTGGGGGTGTCGCGGTATTCGGTTAGTACCCGCCGGATAAAGCCCAAAGTAGTGTTTTCGCTAAATCCGTTGAATAAAAATATTTCACTCCCGTACAAGGCATAGCGTTTGCGGGCCGCTTCGGGCAGTTGGTTTAACGATTTGGCAGACACAATTCCCACCAAGCCGGAGGCGCGCTTTTTCCCGCCGTTATACACGGGCAAAAATACCCCGCCGCCGGAATTGCCTTTTTCCACTCCAAACCCCGCCGAAAGCCACGGGGCGGCATTATCACCAAAGTATAAGATTTGTCTGGGAGAAGAAAGCATTTCAAATGCACCGCGTGTCCAGCGCGGCACTAAAATATTACTTAACAAAAATTTTTCGTCCTTATCGCTGTATGTAAGCAACGGCGCCAAGCGCGGAGCCATTGCTCCGTCCCATTGTCTTTTGAGTAAAGGCGCGGCTTCGGCGGCGGCGCGGTATTCGTCCGCATCCTGCTCCAACGCCTGCGCTTGCTCGGTCAGTTGGCGGGCAATTTGCGCTTGTCCGTCTGCCGCATATTGGCGGCTCTGCTCATACAGCCGGGCTGACTCTTTTAAAGCCTCATCCGTCTTTTTTTCCCAAAAGCCCCTATCCAATGTGAGAAGGAAATCCTTTTCCTTAACCTTTCCGTAGGCATCATAATATTCATAGCGCGCTTGGCGGGCATTAAAATAAATAAGCGCCATATCCCACGCAGGCAGTTCCCCGCGCCTAGGCTGCACACCGGGCGGAAGCGTGTATTCGTCTTGGTATTCCTCGGGGAGGAAAACATTTTTTTGCGAAAGCACCGCCGCCGCACGCGCCGGGCCGACAGCCAGCCACATACGCATTTGGCACGAGTAATTTTTACACGGGCTTACACAATGCGCCGCCGTCAAAAACCAATTTTTATGAAACCGTACCGCCTGGCAAGACACGGTTTGCGTTTTGCCCCGCACGGTAAAAGTTAATTCATATTCCTTTTGGGCATAGTCAAAGGCATCCTGCGCACTCGCATAACCGGCCCCCAAAAGAAAGAGCGATAAAAGATAAAAACGGAGTTGTTTCATATTGTTAGTATATATAAAAAACCTTTAAAATACCAATGAAACCACAAATAAATGCCCTAAATTTAATATAATGAGATATATGATTACTACAATTACTATCCTCGTTTTGTTTAGTTACTTACTCGGGTCCGTCCCGACCGGCTATATGATTGCCAAACACGTTATGGGTATTGATATCCGTCAACACGGCTCCGGCAACCCCGGCGCGGCCAATGTGTACCGTACGGTGGGTAAATGGGCCGGCATCAGCACCTTTTTAATTGACGGCTTAAAAGGCTTTATCCCGGTGTGTCTGGCGCGCCATTTCTGCCCGGACAATTACTGGGTGGCTATTGCTTGCGGGGTAATTGCCATTTTGGGCCATATGTGGACGATTTATTTAAAATTCCGCGGCGGAAAAGGGGTAGCCACCTCTGCGGGCGTATTTGCCGCCCTCCTGCCTATTCCTACCGCAATTGCGTTTGCCTCGTTTGTGGTGTGCGTAGCGTTATGGGGCCGCATTTCCATTGGTTCTATTTGCGCCTGCGTGGTTTTGCCTGTATGCAGTTTTCTTATCGGCAATCATCCGCTGTCCGTTAATTTAATGGTAACTGCCGTCAGCGCATTGGTTATTTATAAGCACGTTCCCAACATCAAACGGTTGCTCCAACAAAAGGAATTAAAATTTGAAGACGGCGCCAAAAAGAGAAAAGAAAATGAACATAAATAAAATTACCGTTTTCGGCGCAGGTATTTGGGGCAGTGTAATTGCCCAACACCTCGCGCGCAAAGGATACAATGTCAGCCTGTGGGAATACAACGAACAGTTGTTAAATGTTCTTAAAACGATGGGCAGACATCCCAATATCCCGAACTTTAAAATTCACGACAATATCCGCTTAACCGGCAATGTGGCCGAAGCGGTCAAAGATACGGATTTAATCATTTTTGTCATTTCGTCCAAGGCTATCCGCACTTTCTGCCGCGAACAGTTAAAGCCTCTTTTAAATGGGCGTGTCGTACCTGTGGTAAGCGCGTCCAAGGGGATTGAGGACAAGTCTTTTAAAACAATTTGCGAACTGATTGAAGAAGAATTACCGCAATTAAAGGATAAAGCATTAGCCTTTTCCGGCCCGAGTTTTGCGCTGGAAGTGGCGCAAGACGTGCCGACCAAAATTATGCTTGCAGGAAAGGACCCTGCATTGGTGGACGAAATCCGCGACATAATGAGCGGGGACCCGATTATTGTAGTGCCGTCCTCCGACAGGCGCGGGGTAGAATACGGCGGCGGTATTAAAAATGTATTGGCTATCGGCTGCGGTGTCATTGACGGCATTGGCGACGGAGCCAACGCAAAGGCCGCCCTCATCACGCAAGCCTTGCAGGAAATGAACGATATTATTGTCAGTCAAGGCGGGCAGTCCAATACCGTGTACAGTTTGGCAGGCTTTGGAGATGCCATTTTGACAGGTATGTCTGCTATTTCCCGCAACCGCCGTTTGGGCGAAAAACTAGGCTCCGGTCTCTCTCTGGAAGAAGCCAAAAAGGAAGTGGGAACCATTGCCGAAGGTGTAAATTCCGTGCAAAGCGTTTACGACATTGCACGCAAAAACAATTTAAAAACCCCTATCGTAGATGCTATTTGGAAAATTGTCTGCGAGGGTAAAAAACCGTGGGTGCTGTTGCACGCTATGGGCTTTACCAACCGGGGAAACAAATAATTTTACCGCTTGGGCTGTTCAAAAGCCCGGCACAAGACAGGATTGCAATATGAATAAGGACGACGTAATAAGACATCTCACCCGGCACGTTTTGGATAAAAAGCAAGCCAAAATGTCCGTAGATAAAGTATTTGAAATTATCAAGCACGGCTTAAAGCGCGACGGCAAAGTGGTTATCAGCAATTTTGGCTCCTTCCACTTAAAAACAGCCCGCCCTGTTACACGCCGCAACCCCAAAACGGGCGACAAAGTGCAAGTGCCCGCCAAGGAAAAAGTGCGCTTTAAACCCTCCGAAAACATTTTAAAGAAATAGTTTTCCTGATATAAAAAGTCCCCCGGTTTTATAGCCGGGGGTTATTTTTATGCTACAAAGAAATTACTTAAAGCACTTGTTTGAGTTCTACGGGCAGGTTCCGTTTGGCTACGCGCACCACACTGTGTGTATTGGTCTTTTTATCCATACCAAAAATGTTCACACGGTACAGCACTACCATTTTGCCGTCTTGCTCAACAACATCCTGAATTTCAAACACCTTATCCGGCCAGTTCCCCGTAGATTCTAACGTAATAATATTATCCTTAGCAAAGTTGGCCTGCGGGTATTTGCCACGCGCCACGCGTTTAAAGGCTTTGTAGTCGTCCGCCGTTTTGATGACACGCACCTGCACGGGCACGCTAATCATAGAGATTTTACTTTCTTCCTCCGGCAGTTGCCGGGGCATTGTAGCATTGGGGACGATATGGTCCGCCGAGCCTAAATGAACGGGCGTTTTGGGTGTTTTGGGGGCGGGTTCTTCCTCTTCCTGTTGGGTTGCTGATGGCAGAAAGGTAATCTTTTCCACCCCTTGCATTTTGATATTGGGCAAATGGCTGGGCACGGCAGAAGCGTCCTTGTAATCTTGCGGGGGCTCGTCCTCACCCGGCAGGTCAGCAGGCCCCGTGGGGTCAGCAAGATTAACCAGGAGCAGAGAACTGCTGCCCGGCACCTCGGCTACCACAGGCTCCGGCATACGGAAGCAATCCCACACGCGCATACACGCCACCCCGGCTAAAAACACCAGTACAAACGCGCACGCCAACCGGATATTGCGCTTATTTTTCATTTGTTTTCTCGTAATGGGCCGTAATTACAGAGCGCAAGCCGCCGCGGGGCGTAAACACGCCGGTAACAGTGGCTTTTTTGGGGTGGCAGGCTTTTACTACATCATCCAAAATTTTATTGGCGGTATTTTCCATAAAAATACCCATATCGCGGTATTCCAACAAATAGTATTTCAGCGATTTGAGTTCCAGGCAAAGTTCATCGGGGATATACTCAATCGTAATGATGCCAAAGTCCGGCAAACCCGTCTTGGGGCAGACAGACGTAAATTCCGGCAATTCAATTTTAATATTATAATCGCGTTTGTACTGGTTGGGCCAGCATTGGATTTCCGGCAAAACAACATCCGCATTTTTGCGGGCGTGTGCAGTAGTATAACCAAAGTCAATATCGTTTGTATGTGTCATTTTATGTTAAGCATCCTTGTTGAATTTAAAAAGACAAGCCCAGCCACCGCTAACGCGCCGCCGACAATCCACGTCCACCCGGCCTGGGGCATAAACCATATCAGCCCCGCACAGCCAACAAACGTAACCAAAACTGCCAGCAACACATTAACCGTGATAATCCGGTGCAACTTCTTATTTATTTTAAATAAATCTGCCACCGGGTACAAGTCCCGGCTTTTAATTAGTACGTCCACCCAGTTATTATATACGTTCCGGCCGGAGGAATAAACCACCCCGGCATCAGCCCGCAACAAAGCAATAATATCGTTAAAACCGTCCCCCACCATTAATACGCGTTTGCCCAAAGCACGCAAGTTGGAAATAATTTCCGCCTTGGTTTTGGGCAGTACATTGGCATTTATTTTTGCAATGCCCGCCTCTTTGGCAATTGCCGACACGGAAGATTCGTTATCCCCGGAAATCAAAATAACTTCTTTACCCAGTGATTTTAAGAAAGAAATCACTTCTTTGGCTCCCGGACGCAATTCGTCCGCCAACGTTAAATAGCCCAAATACTTCCCATTTTTGGCTACGCAAATGACGGCTTCGTCCGCGTGGACAATTTTGGCCGCCGTTTTAATGTTTTGCTCCTCTAACCATTGGGTCCGGCCCGCCAAAATTTTATCCTCGCCGCTGGTGGCTGATACTCCCAAACCGGGGAGCACATCAAAGCACAAAAGCGGTTTAGGCGATATTTTATGCTCCTTGGCGCACGCGGTTACGGCATCGGCAAACGGGCCGTCCACCAGTTGTTCAGCGGTGGCAACCGTTTCCAATAATTGGCGTTGGGAAACTTTTTTGGCCGGATAAATGCCAGATACCCGCAATTCGCCATAAGTGAGCGTACCTGTTTTATCAAAAAACACCGTATCGGCGCGGACAATTTCGTTCAAGGCGTAAATATTTTGCAATTTAATTTTTTTTGTGTGCGCGCCACGGCGGGCAAAAAAGGACGGGGATACCGCGGCAAACACCAAGGCCGCCGGGCAGGACACCGCCAACATAAATAAAAAAACCCCGGAATATAAAAACCACTCTTTACTGCCCGTTGCGTAAAGCAGGCCCGCATAAGCCCCCGCCGCAAACAAAACAGACAGAGGCAGCACCCAACAGGCAAAACCGTCTAATGCACTTTTAAAACCGCTGCGTGCCAATTCGCTTTTTTTTATGGCAGAAACCACACTCATCAAGGCAGACGCGGATAAAACCTCGGTAACTTCCACATACATTTCCGCCGATTTATTGAGCGTCCCCGCAAACACCCGGCTGCCAACATTTTTAGAGGTAGGCAACATATTGCCTGTAATTAATTGCTCATCAACAGAGGTTTTACCTTGCTTAACGGTCCCGTCTGCGGGCAAGCGTTCTCCGGGTTTTACAAAAATAAGGTCGCCTTTTTTTAATTCCCCGGCAAAGACTTTTCTAAAACTGCGCCCCACGCACAAGCGGCCCGATTTAGGCAGGAAATCATCTAATTTTTTAACAAACACACGGGACCGCTCCTTTTCTTTTACCAAGCGGCGCTCCGCCCATAAAGAAAGCGTAATAAAAAGCGAGGTGTACAAATACAAATCCGGCACCGGGCCAAAAAGCGGAACCGTTAAAAACACATTTAAGGCCGAATATAACAACCCGGCCGTAGTAACCGACGCCGTCAACACCGCCCAAGAAATATTCCCGCTCCAAACATCTTTTAGCGCTGTGCGCAAAAATACGTCTGCACAAAACAAATAATTCATCAAACACAAAATAAAAATGCCCACGTCCGCGTGGCGGAACGTGAGCGAGAACAAAATAAGCACCAGAAAGCAAAAGGACAAGAAAAAACGGTATGTATAAGCCTTGGACGGCACCGAAAGCGCCGCCGAAACCGGGCGGGAAGACTTACGCAAGATTACCCCCATACTTTACCGCGGGAAAAACCGCGCCGCCAAGACCTTTTCGCGCCCTTGTTCAGTGCGCATCATTTGAATCTTAGCATCATATTTAGCCGCGTGAGCCGGGTCCAACTTTTTAGCAACCATATAGTTGGCCGTTGCCGCCACGGGGTCCTCTACCGCCAACATATCGCCCATTAAATCATATGTCGGCACATACTGGCTGGCCAATTCCTTAGATTTGACAAGCAACCCGAGCGCATAATCTTTTTCCCCTTTGCGGTACATCAAATCACCCATATAATAATAGGCTAACGCATAGGTTGGCTTAATGGTTACGGCTTCTTCCAAATCGGCATACGCATTGGCAGGGTAACCCATTTTAATAAAGGCGCGGGCGCGCTCCAAATAGGGGCGGGCATTATCAGGGTCCAAAGACATCATATAAGTATAATCATCAACCGCAGATTCGTACTGCCCCAAAGCAAAGTAAGTAAGCCCGCGGTTTAAGAACAAAAGGGGTTCGTCTTGGCGGAGTTTAAACGCACTGTTAAAATCAGCCAAGGCAGAAGACGTGCGGCCCAAGCGGTAATATGCCAAGGCGCGGTTCATATAAGCCGTAAAATAGCGCGGGTTGCGGGCCAAGGCTTCGGTTAAGTAGAAGGCTGCATCCATATTGCGCCCCGTATCTACATAAAGAGCGCCCAAGTTGTTATACGTTTCGGGCAAATTGGGATTAGCCTCAATGGATTTTAAATAATCCTGCTCAGCATACGAGCGGTTCTTGGCACGCTCCTGCGCGTTTTTAACGGGCAAGCGTTCCCACAAAAGGCCTCTGTTCGCCAAAGCGGCGGCATTTTGGGGCTGTTGTTTCAACAAGCGGGTATAGAGTTGGATAGCCTGCGTAAAATTTCCCTTAGAAGTTGCCATTTGGGCTTCTTTAAATAACCGAGTGTCGCTGCTGCAAGCCGCGGCCAATAACAAGGCCGCCAAAACGATACATACTTTCTTCATTTAGCCTCCCGTTTAGTAGCGTGAAAAAATAAAGACAATACAAATAAACACGCACCAATGGTAATGAACGAGTCCGCCACGTTAAACACGGGCCAAACCCGAAAATCTAAAAAGTCCACTACAAAGCCTAACGTTATTCTATCATAAAGATTGCCCAATGCACCCGCCAAAATGAAAACAGCCCCCCATTTGACGAGTTTCCCGTGCGACGTTAGGTCCTTCCAACTAAACACCATATATGCAATTACGGCGAGCATTACAAAAATAAGTGCAAAATTGCCGTTTTGCATCATACCAAAAGCCGCGCCCGTATTTTCCACATACCGCAGGTGGAAAAACGGGCACAGTTCCAAAGGATTTTCCGGCAGCAGATACAAAGCCAATACTTTGGTTATGCGGTCCAAAAATAAAATTCCGGCAACGCCCCACAGCACCGCTTTGTTCTGCCCGCACCAAGCAAGGGCGGTTTTCAGCCCTTTAAGCATGGGCTTTTTCCTCGTTGTCCACTTGGATATGCTCTTTTTCAAGCACCTCGGCACAGCGGGCGCACAAGTCGGCATATTGCGTATTGGAACCGACATCTTCCTTCCATTGCCAACAGCGGGCGCATTTATGTCCGGCGGCGTGCTCGCAAGATACGGACAGTTCATCTGCTCCGTCCGCAATTTCCGCCGCAGAGACAATGGCAATTTCCGGCCACAGGTCTTTGGTTTCCTGCAAAAATTCCTTCATTTCCGGTTTAGATGTTTTGAAAATGACCTTGGCTTCCAAAGACGAGCCAATCACTCCTTTTTGACGGGCATCTTCCAACACTTTTTGTACGGTTTCACGCACGCGGCGGATTTTGTTCCATTTTTCTTCCAACTTCACATCCGGAATCAGCGAAGCGTTTGCCGGCATATTGGAAAGGAAAATACTCTGCGGTAATTCACGCCCTAAGGCCGTTTTGCGCAGTTCCTGCCAGGCTTCTTCGGCCGTAAAGGACAGCACCGGCGCCATTAATTGAAGCAAGGTTACCGCTATTTCCGCCAACACGGTTTGCGCACTGCGGCGCGCCGGAGACGAAGCTCCGAGCGTATATAAGCGGTCTTTGGAAGCATCCAGCATAAAGGAGGACAAATCCAAAATACAGAAATCGGTAATAGCACGCATAGCACGGCGGAAATTAAATTCCTCATAGCCAGCGTGGACTTCTTGGATTAACGCATCCAAGCGGCCCAACATATAGCGGTCCATTTCGGCTAATTCTTTACCGGGGACCTGGTGTAAGGCCGGGTCGTAATCGGACAAGTTACCAAGCGCGTAGCGCACCGTGTTGCGGATTTTGCGGTAGGTATCAATCGGCCCGCCCAAAATCTCGTCCGAAATGCGCACGTCGCCTTGGTAGTCGGCAAAGGACACCCACAAGCGCAAAATATCCGCACCGTATTTGTTAATTACATCTTCGGGATCAACGCTGTTGCCCAACGATTTGTGCATCGGGCGGCCTTGCTGGTCCAACACCATACCGTGCGTTAAAATGGTTTTAAACGGAGCGGTTCCCTCCAAGGTGAAAGACGGGATATACGAACTTTGGAACCAACCGCGGTGTTGGTCGGAGCCTTCGGAATATACATCCGCCGGAAAGTCCAAGCCGCGGTCCTTCAACACCGCCGCCCAGGACACACCGGAATCCAACCAAACGTCTAAAATATCCGTTTCCTTTCTAAATTCGTGGCAACCGCAATCACAATGGTATCCTTCCGGCATTAATTTTTCCACCGGGTCGGTAAACCAGAAATCGGAGCCTTCGTCCATAGCGCGCGTTTTAATGAAATCAAACAACTCGTGGTTGACCTGGGCTTTGCCGCATTTTTTGCAATACAAAATCGTTACGGGAGTACCCCAGAAGCGTTGGCGGGACAAGCACCAATCCGGGCGCAAACCAATCATAGAGCGCATACGTTCCGCGCCGCCGGCAGGATAGAATTTGACATTGGAGAGGTTGTCCATTAATTTCTGGCGCAAGCCGTCTTTATCAATACTCATAAACCATTGTTCCGTCGCGCGGAAAATAATCGGGTTATGGCAGCGCCAGCAATGCGGATAACTGTGCGTAATTTCCTGCTCTTTAATAAGAGCGCCGGTTTCATCTAATTTTTTGACCATTAACGGGTTTGCTTCAAAAACGTGCATCCCTTCAAAAATGCCCGCATCCTTGGTATAGCAACCCTTTTCGTCCACGGGACAGAAAGTTTCCAAACCCCATTGTTTGCCGGCGCGGAAATCGTCCTCGCCGTGGCCGGGAGCAATATGAACAATACCCGTACCCGCATCCATAGTTACAAAGTCGGTCCAAATAATCGGGTTTTCCTTGTGGGTAAGCGGGTGAAAATACTTCATCCCCACCAAATTGGCACCGGGCACTTTGCCCGCTTGGGTGCAATCCAAGCCGGATACTTTCAAAAATTCTTCCGCCAATTTTTCAGCCAAAATGTAATATTCCCGGGTGTTGGAATCTTGTAAAACAACGTAATCCTCGGTATTGGAAACGGCCGCCGCCATATTGGACGGAATCGTCCACGGCGTGGTAGTCCAAATAACAAGGCTGATGGGTTTTGCGTAATCCAAATCGCCCAATACTTCTTTATTGGGATTAGCCAATTTAAAGCGCAAATAAATAGACGAAGATTTTACATCTTTATATTCGGTTTCCGCATCGGCAAGGGCCGTTTCGCAATGGGAACACCAGGTAATTGTTTTTTGGCCCTTATAAACGTATCCTTTTTCAATTAAATCTAAAAATACACCAATGGTAATGCCTTCGTAGCGCGGGGACATCGTCAAATACGGGTTATCCCAATCGCCCTGCACGCCCAAGCGCTTGAAACCTTGGCGTTGGATATCAATAAACTTTGCCGCAAAAGCGCGTGCTTTTTTGCGGAAAGCGGGCACATCCGTAATGTGCTTTTTATCTTGTTTTAATTCTTTTAAAAGCGCCTGCTCAATCGGCAGTCCGTGGCAATCCCACCCCGGCACATACGGCGTATAACAGCCGGACATAGCGCGGCTTTTTAAAATAATATCCTTAATGGTTTTATCAAGTGCGTGTCCAATATGAATTTTTCCGTTGGCATAGGGCGGCCCGTCGTGCAAGACAAAGTGTCTGCCGGCCTCGTTCTTTTTGAGCATTGCTTCGTACAAATGGATAGATTTCCAAAAGTCTAAAATTTTAGGCTCTTTTTGCGCCAAACCGGCACGCATTGGGAAGTCCGTCTTGGGTAACAAAACGGTATGGGAATACTTATTTTTTGCCATTGAAAAATTCACTCCAAATATAAGGATAATTATATTATAGAAAATTTAAAGAAAAGAAAACGCACCTAAACGCTAAAAACTCCACCACTCCGATCCTTCCTGTCGCGCACCCATTGCTTTACAAAACCGGGCACCCTCTTTGGCTGCTTGGGCATCCACCTCCGCGGTAGTAAAAGAACATTCCCGGCCAAAAAAACCTTTCCCATCCAAAAGCCACGGAATAAACGTAATACGAAAAGCGGCTGGAAGCGTATCATCAACTCCTAAAACAGTAAGGAAAGGCTCCTTTATAATGATAAGTTCTGTTTTATTTTTTCTATATGTAGAAATAATTTCCGGGTTTGGGGAAAAATTGTGAAATTCGCCATTTGAGCCGGACACTCCATTTTGAAAACCACTAAATGAAATATCCAAATCTTCCCAGTTTTGGGTAAATGTACCATTTGCCAAATAATACATCCGCTCCGCCTTGTAAATTTGCTCCACATAGGAACGCAAATTTCCATACTTTACCCTAGCAACAGCCTTTTGGTATTGGGGCACGGAAACCGACACCAAAATACCTAAAATCAAAACAACCACCAACATTTCTACAAGCGTAAAACCTTTCATATTATCTTTCCTCGTCCGTTTGCTTGTGCAAATAATCGTGCAGTTTTTCAAGTGTTTCGCGGCTAATGGTATGCTCCATTTTACAAGCATCAATATCAGCCGTTCTTGGCGTTACGCCTAACACTTGTATTAAAAAACGGCTCAAAATAGCGTGGCGCTTTTTAACGTCCTCAGCGGCGCGGCGGCCTTTGGCGGTCAGTTCAATGCCCTTATAGGGTTGGTGAACCATATATCCGGCTTCCGTCAGCGCCTTTACCGCTCCCGTAACGCTGGGGGTTTTTACGCCCAACATATCGCGGATATCGCTCACGCGGGCAATGCCTGCCTCGTTGGCACAAAGCGAAACGGCCTCTAAATAATCTTCCATATTAGACGTTAATTTCATACTTTTCCCCCGTAAGGCATTTGTGTATATCTTAACATATTTTTATTCTCTTGCTTTTGCCCGGTAGATTTGCTTATATGGGAGTATCCCCCTCCAAGGAGCATTTATGGACACGAATACTTACATCGCCGGTTTTATGGAAACACAAGTAAAAAAGGACCCCGCCCAAAAGGTTTTTCATCAGGCGGTGTTTGAAGTAGTCAGCACCTTAAAGCCCGTTTTGGAGCAAAAACCCCTGTACATAAAAGAACGCATTTTAGAGCGTATCGTAGAGCCGGAACGCACCATTATTTTCCGCGTGCCGTGGCAGGACGACAAAGGCGAAATTCACGTCAACCGCGGGTTCCGCGTGCAATACAACAGCGCCCTAGGCCCTTATAAGGGCGGGATGCGCTTTCACGCCACAGTTACGCAGGACGTACTTAAATTTTTAGGGTTTGAACAAGTCTTTAAAAACAGTTTAACCACCCTCCCGTTAGGCGGCGGAAAAGGCGGAAGTGATTTTGACACGCGTGGCAAGTCCGACAGCGAAGTAATGCGCTTTTGCCACTCCTTTATCAACGAACTTTACCACCATATTGGCTATCACACCGATATCCCGGCAGGCGACCTGGGCTGCGGGGCGCGCGAAATCGGTTATATGTTCGGGCAATACAAAAAATTAACCAACGATTTTACGGGTGCGTTTACCGGTAAAAAACCCAACTGGGGCGGCAGTCTTTTACGCCCGGAAGCCACCGGCTACGGCGTGGCGTATTTTGCCCAAGAAATGCTGGCAACACGCGGGGACAGTTTAAAAGGAAAAACGTGTATCGTTTCCGGCACAGGCAATGTGGGTATTTACGCCATAGAAAAATTAACGCAGTTGGGCGGAAAAGTTGTCGGGTTTATGGACTACGACGGGAGCATCTACGACAGCCACGGGGTAAATGAGGAAAAACTGGCCTTCTTAAAAGATTTGGTATTTGTCCGCCGTGGAAGTTTAAAGGAATATGCCCAAAAATTTAAAGAGGCCCAATTCCGTCCGGCCCAAAAGACGTGGGATATCCCGTGTGAGGTGGCCTGCCCCACCGCGTGCGAAAACGAACTGAACGAAACAGATGCCAAAACGCTCCTTAAAAATGGTTGCAAATGCGTCTGCGAAGGCTCCAATATGCCTTGCACGCCGGGCGCGATTGCGGCTTTTCAAGCGGCAGATATTTTGTATTCCCCCGGCAAGGCTTCCAACGCGGGAGGTGTGGCGGTGTCCGGTTTAGAGATGACACAAAACAGTATGCGCGTGTATTGGACACGCGAGGAAGTGGATAAATACTTACAGCGCATTATGTCCAATATTCACGCCAGTTGTTTATCCTCTGCGGCGGAATACGGTTTGACGGGCAATTATATGGCGGGTGCCAATATTGCGGGCTTTAAAAAAGTAGCCGACGCTATGATAGACCAAGGGTTAGTGTAATCACTCTGCTGTCTTTTGATGACAGATAATGTAAAAATCCGGGTTCCCACCTACAAGGAACCCGGATTAATAATTTTTACATCTTTCTTGCTAATTGGCCGGCGCACCCGGCGCAGGCTGTTGCGGGGCGCGGCGGGAATATATTTTATTCACTATGACCGCAATAGACCCGTCCCCGGTTACGTTGCACGCCGTACCAAAAGAGTCCATCGCAATATAAAGCGCAATCATTAGGCCGAGTTCCGCTTCGCCAAAGCCAAGCATACTTTGCAAAATGCCCAATGCCGCCATAATGGCCCCACCCGGCACACCGGGAGCCGCCACCATTGTTACCCCCAGCATACAAATAAACCCGGCAAACTGTTCAAAAGGCATATTCATCCCACTCATAAATACGATTGCCAAAGCACAGGCCACAATCTTCATTGTACTGCCGGAAAGGTGAATCGTAGCGCACAAAGGCACCACAAAGCCGGCCACCTCTTCGCGCACGCCTATTTTGACCGTTTGTTTAAGAGTTACGGGAATTGTAGCCGCAGAGGACTGCGTTCCCAAAGCCGTCATATAGGCAACCAACATTGTTTTGAGCATACTAAATGGATTCTTCCGCGCAATTACACCCGCCAACACAAATTGCAACACAAGCATTACGGCCGTTATCGCAAAAATAAGTACGATAATTTTGGCAAATACGCCAAGTACAGACACAACCTGCCCGGCAACCGTCATATTTAAAAAAATGCCAAAAATGTAATACGGAAGCAGCGGGATAATCACACGCGCAATCACGCGGTCAATAATATCGCGCAAATCCAGCATTACCCCCTTTAAACGGCTCCCCTGGATAACCGCCATACCAAGCCCCAATGTAAAAGCCAGCACCAGGGCTGTCATTACGTCCATTAAAGGCGGCATTGCCACCGTAAAATAGGGCTTTAATTCCGCCCCTGCGGCAAACTGCGTCGTTTTAGCGGTGGTATCCAGCAAATAAGGGAAAGTTAATTCGGAAATGCCATAACTAAAAAACCCTGATGCCAGCGTAAACCCATATGCAAGCACAGCCGTAATAAAAAGGAGTCTGCCCGCACTGCGCCCCAATTCGGCAATTCCCGGGGCCACCAAGCCCACAATCAGCAACGGAATAATAAAACCCAAAAAGTTGCCAAACAAACCGTTAAAGGTTAGCGACACGCGCACCAGCCACTCCGGAAAGAACAGACCGCACGCAATACCCGCCGCAATAGCGCAAATCACGCCCGGCAGTAAACCCCATTTTAATTTAAGGTGTAATTTTCTTTTTTTGAATTTAATCATATATACTCTTTCGGCACAACATTTCTATTATACGAATTTGAACTAAACAGCGGTACTATTTTATCTGCGTGCGCCCATTTGCTAAAATGTGGATATGCAAGTAAAAATTAATATTGACGGCGGCAGCCGCGGAAATCCCGGGCCGGGGGCCTCGGCCTATGTGATTTGCGCTATGGACGGAAAAATTTTAGCGCAAGAGGGGCATTTTATGCCCCATTGTACCAACAACCAGGCGGAATACACCGCGTTGAAACTCGCGCTTATCAAGGCTGCGGAACTGGGGGCGACGGAACTTTTTATTATTTCGGATTCCTTACTTTTAGTAAAACAATATTTGGGTGAATATAAGATTAAAAACCCCGATTTAGCCGCCCGTATGCTGGTTATCCGCCGTTTGGCCGCACGCTTTACTGTGCATATCAAACACGTTTTGCGCCATTTGAATAAGGCACCTGATGCGCTGGCCAATAAGGCAATGGACGCCAAACAATCGGTCGGGTATAACCCGATTAAACACTTGCCGGAAGATGACGAGATTTTTGATGCACCGGCGGATAAAACCAATGTCGTAAACGGTGTAGAGATAGCCCCGGTCGTGCGGGAAGAAAAAAAGCCTGCCGCTAAAAAGGGAAAAAAGCAAGCCCCCGGGCAAATGGATTTGTTCGGCGGGTTTTAATTAATTTTGCTACAATATTTTGGGCAACCCAGATAACCGCTCCCGGCCAATTTCGGTTTGGGGGAGGAACTTCCGGACTCCACAGGGCAAGTGCGCCGCTTGAAAAGGCGGGACGGCGGGGCCATATCACCCCGCTGGACGGAAAGTACAACAGAAAACAAACCGCCCGCAAGGGTAAGGGTGAAATGGTGCGGTAAGAGCGCACCGCGCGTTTAGCAATAAACGCGGCACGGCAAACCCCGCACGGAGCAAGGCCAAACCGGTCCACACGCGGCCCGCGTTCGCGACCAAGTAGGCCGCCAAGAGTAATGGTTATCACAGCCTGAAAGGGCTGACAGAATCCGGGGTATCGGTTGCTTATCCGCGCTTTCAACCAGGGAGCGCGGATTTTTATATATAGGACCCATATCAAATTTAGGTCTTTTGGCTCTGTTTTTTTGCTCAAAAAACTATTATACTGATAATATTAACGGAGAACTTATGCTAAATACCAAACAACTTCTTTCTTTTGTACTCATTGCAGCATCCGCTTGGCCCGCGCAAAATGCCGTTGCGCAAGCAGTAAAGCCTGGGTCCGTAGTAAAAGCAAATTCCGCCCTTGCCAAAGGGCTTGATAAGGCGGCAAACCAAGCGTTAAAAGCAACAGCAAAAGTAACTATTCCCGCCGTTGCCCCAAAGGTAGCGCACTCGGTTTATCCGTCCCAAGCGCTTAGTTTTATTCCTTCTAATAAAGCACCCAAAAACACGGTACTGAACCCCAAAATTCCAGTTACACCCAGGCTGGAAACGGTGTTAATTTACGGAACTGAGCGGGAGCGTTATGCGGCCGTGCGTGAAGAATTACAAAATCTTTCTATCCAAATGCCGCCGGAGCAATCGGCCAATATCTCTAAATATCTGCGCCATTCGGTTCCGCCGGAAACTATGCGCTATATGCAAGAGCGTTACCAACAGGTTATCAACCTTATTAATGACCACAAACAAGGAGTTACCGCTTTCTTTACCTATGCTTCTCTGCCTGGGGAAGGACGTGTACCGAATATGCAAGAAAAAAACTCTTTAAGTAGCGCAATGTATAATACGTTAATGGCTATCCGCAACTTAAAAGCGGACTTGCCGGATGATCCGTTCCTCGCAATGCAGGATGAGTATTGGGCCACCGCATACGAAGGATTTAACCCGTTATTGTCCGGCTATATCCGCACGCAGGCCGTAATGCCCCGGGGAGATTTACGCAAATTTGACAATAAGGAATTTGACTTAATGAACCCGGACGGTACAGATTATGTACTGCCGCAGGCCGATACATTGATTTTGGACCCGGATGATTTGGATGAGTTGGACTCTTATGCCTATGTGCGTATGCGCCAGAAAAATCCGCCCATTACGCCCGAAAATGCCGCTATTGAACGGACAGAACTGCTGAAACATATTCCGGCAGGTATGCACATTGCCGTTATCAACGATGATGCCCTGCCTCTTATTAACTTTAAAGCCTGGGGCGATAAGGGATATTTGGGCGAAGGCGCCGTCGTGGATACCTTTAAGGATGGCTTGCAATTCTTAAAGTCTATGAAATATGTCAAATATGATTTAATTCTCACCGATTTACTGGTACCAGACGGCGGCAAGAAAATGATGAAGGAATTACGCGCAAAAGACGGACGTGTCCCCGTAATTGCTATGAGCAAATATGACCGCGGGGAGGCCGGCGAGCAAGGTTTGTTTGACGTCGGTATGGATGGCTACTTGTGGTACAATAACAACGTAAATGAAGGAGCGTATGGATATATTGAGGTGCTGCGCGCTCTTAAAAACTACTATCACTACAAAGGTTTACATAATTGGATAAGATAATTTAATTCTTCCGCAAATAAAAAGGCTCCGCATAGGCGGGGCCTTTTTATTTAAAGGGGAAATAACCTTTTGCTATTTGGAGACCGAGGGCTGCTTATTATCCGCAGTTCGGGGAGATATCCCTTGCTTATGAGCCTCTGCCAAGGTTTGCGGAATGGTAAACCAAAAAATCGACCCTTGCCCCAAGCCCGCGCTTTCCACGCCGATATCTCCGCCGTGCGCGTTTATAATTTCCTGTGCAATGGAAAGGCCCAAGCCCCAACCTTGTTTTTTTAGCGTCCGGTCATTTTCGGACTGGTGGAACTTTTGAAAAATTTTGCTCTTTTCGCTATGCAAAACCCCAGGGCCGTTATCAATTACTTTAAAGGTCAGCCATCCGTTTGACACATAATACCGCGCTTCCACGCGTCCGCCTTGGGGCGAAAATTTAAGCGCGTTGCCAATCAAGTTGTTAATCACTTGTGAAATACGGAAACGGTCCGCTTCTACGGTTACTTCGGCGGGATATTCACACTTTTGCAGAAAAATACCGCGCTTTTGGGCATTGACCAACTGCAAGGTGATGACGTCGTTTAAAAGCGCATTAAAGTTAAACGGACGCATATCCATTTTAAACCGCCCGGACTCAATCATAGAAATATCCATTAAGTCCGCCATCAGCATATTCATATTGTCCGTGGCTTTTAAAATATTGTTTAAGGCGATTTGCTCGTTTGTGCCGCCTGTGCCCTGAGGATTATCCATCATCAATACGGAAGTAAATCCCTGAATAGAAGAAAGCGGTTGGCGCAAATCGTGCGCAACGATAGACATAAATTTGGCGCGGATTTCGTTTAACCGGTTGAGTTCCTGATTGGACAGACGCAACTTTTCAACCATATGTTCCAGCACATTTACCTTGCCGGATAATTGCATTTGCAAGGTAGCGATTTGCTGCTGGTAGTTGTGCTCGGCCTTCATAATGGTACGTTTCATTTTTTTGAGCACAAATTTGCGTGTCAGCCAATAAGTAAGTAGCGACAACAACGACGCCACCAACAACGAATAAGAAGCGATAATTTGCCAAAAGGTCATTTCGTTCTCCTATTTTACGGTTAAGGTTTGCCCTAACGTCTTTTCCAAATCAGCACGGGGAACGCCCCCCTCGCGCAAGAGCCGGGGTTCTTCCGTCAAATCCACCACGCTGGAAGCCGTGGGCGATAACTGCCCGCCCAAGAAAATATAATCCACTTTTCCGTCAAATGTCTTTAAAATGGTTTCTTCGTCCGTCAGTACGGGCTGTCCGTGCAGGTTGGCACTGGTGCAAGCCATCGGGTGCGACATTTGGGATAATAACTTCACCAAAAACGGATTTCCGGGCACACGCAGCCCCAACCCTTTAAAGCCGCGCGTTAAATTTTCCCCTTGGGGTGTAGGCGGCAAAATAATGGTAATCGCCCCGGGCCAATAGGTTTGCGCCAAGCGTTCTGCCCCACCAGAAAATTGCGCCACAGCCTCGGCCTGCGCCAGAGAACCCGTCAAAATTTGAAGCGGACTGGTGGCAGGACGCGCTTTGATTTGATAAATGCGCAAAACGGATTCTTCACAAAAGGCTCCCGTGCCGATACCATACACCGTATCGGTGGGGACAACGGATACGGCCCCTTCGTCCAACGCGTGCGCGGCGGAGAGCATATCTCTTTCCGTCATTTCGCTAACTTTAAAAATACGGGTCCGGCTCATCGGTCGCCTCCTCTGTCTGTGCCGGTCGGTCCAAAATCATTACAAACTCGCCCTGCACTTTGCTCTTTTTGGATAATTCCTCCGCCAAAGAAACCGCCGTTCCCCTAATCCACTCTTCGTATACCTTGGAAAGTTCCCGAGCCAAAATAACCGGGGTTTCTCCTCCCAACGTTTTAGCCACCAATTCCAGCATTTTTACCACACGATAGGGAGATTCATACAATACCACCGGGTGATTTTGGCTATATGCCGCCGAAAGTAATTTAGCGGCCTTACCCGGCTTGCGCGGCAAAAAGCCCAAAAAGGTAAACGCTCCGCCCGTAATCCCCGCACCGGCCAAGGCACACGCCACCGCACTAGGCCCCGGCAAAGAAGAAACTTTAATGCCGTTTGCCACAGCCTCTTTGACGAGTTTCCACCCCGGGTCCGAAATACACGGTGTGCCGCAATCGGACACCAACGCACACTGTTTTCCGCTTTTCAACGCTTCCAAACAACGCAAAACGGAACGGTCGTCGTTTTCGTTATAGCGGTAGAGCGGCTTGGAAATACCAAAATGGGAAAGTAAAATCTGGGTGCGGCGCGTATCCTCGCACAAAACGGCATCGGCGGTTTTGAGCGTTTCCAAAGCGCGCAGGGTAATATCTTGTAAATTGCCAATAGGCGTAGGAACAATATAAAGCATATAGTAAAAGTATATAAAAAAGAAAGGATAAACGGAAAATTACAAAAATAAATGTGCCATATACCAAGCGTATTTAGTAAAATATAACTTTGTTATTTAATTCACTTCAACAGAGGAAAAACAGAAGGAAATGTCTAAAATTCTGTCCAAAATCAAACTCAACACCTTCGCTATTATTTTATCTATCGTAGCGGTGGTAGCCGCACTGACTTGGATTGTGCCCAGCGGTGCTTATGACAAAATGGACGTGGACGGCCGCCAGGTCGTCGTAGCCGGAACGTATCACACGGTGCCGGCCAACCCGCAAGGTTTATTTGATGTGTTAAAAGCCCCCATTAAAGGGTTTTCCAACACGGCTGAGGTAATTGTATTTCTGCTTGTTATCGGCGGAGTGCTTGCCGTGGTGGAAAAAACAGGCGCAATCGCCGCCGGTATTCAGGCCGCCAGCGGATTCTTCCAACGCAAACCGAAACTCCGATTTCTGTTTATCCCGCTTGGAATTATTGTATTTTCGCTGTGCGGCGCTACATTTGGTATGTGCGAAGAAGCCCTTATCTTCATCCCTATTTTTATTCCCTTAGCACTCTCGCTGGGTTACGACTCCGCCCTCGGTACGGCTATTCCGTTTATCGGCGCGGGGGTGGGTTTTGCGGCTGCATTTACCAACCCTTTTACCGTCGGTATCGCGCAGGGTATCGCCCAGGTGCCGCTTTATTCCGGCATCGGCTACCGCTTTATCATTTGGATTATCTGCACCACTGTTGTTATCAGTTGGTTAAGCGTTTATGCGCGCAAAATCCGCAAAGACCCAACCAAAAGTTTAACCTATGAATTTGATATTGAAAAACGCAAAGAATTAAAACTCAATAAAGAAGAAACCAAAATGACCCGCCGCCAAAAATGGGTGCTCCTGGCTTTCGGCCTGGGGATGGTGGGTTTGGTTATCGGTGTTTTAAAACCCCAAATCTGCGAAATGATTAAAGGGATGTGGGGCGTGGATTTAATGGAAATCTTACACTTGGAAGCCGAAGGCTGGTACATTACCGAAATTGCCGCCTTGTTCCTGGGTGTAGGCTTTTTGTGCGGTTTCTTGGGCAAAATGAATATGCAGAAATTTACCGATGCGTTCTTTGACGGAGTGCGCGGTATGGCGGAAATTGCAATGCTTTTGTGCTTTGCGCAGGCGATTGTGATTATCGCCAACAACGGGCATATTTTGGACACAATGCTTGACTGGATGTCTGCCGTTATCAAACACTTGCATCCGGTGTGTGCCTCGTGGGCGGCTATGATGCTGCAAACGGTAATTGACTTTTTTATCCCCTCGGGCAGCGGCAAGGCCGTACTGACAATGCCGATTTTGGCCCCGTTAGCCGACCTTATCGGTATTACGCGCCAAACAATGGTGCTCGCCTTCCAGTTGGGAGGCAGTTGGATGAATATGGTTATTCCGACCGACCCCGTAACCATTGCGGCTATCGGTTTTGCGCGTATTGCTTACCCGAAATGGCTGAAATGGATGCTGCCTTTATTGATTGTAATGTATTTGTTGTCGTTCTTGCTGTTAGTGCCGCCGTATTTTATGAAGTGGCAATAGTTTTTTTACGTCCCGCCGCAATTTTTGGATTTTTATATTAAAATCCTTGTTTGAGCCGGCGGGGCGTTTTTTATTAAAAAAATGCCGTACCTAAAAAGAGGAAAACAAAAGTAAATGAAAAAAATGCTGTGTAACACCTATTTTTTGGTGTTCTCCATTATGCTGTTCGTGGCCGCGCTGACTTGGATTGTCCCCTCCGGCCAATATGACCGCTTGGAGCAAGACGGACGCACCTATGCGGTGGCCGGCTCCTACCACCAAGTGGACCGCAACCCCCAAGGCGTAGGCGACATATTAGCCGCCCCGGTGGAAGGGTTTACCCAATGCGCGGAAATCATCGCATTTATTTTAGTAGTGGGTGCGTTATTTACGATTATTGAACGCACGGGCGCTATCAATACGATGATTAAAAAGGTCAGTCTGTTCTTTTCCAACAAGCCCCGTTATAAAAAACTGTTCATACCTGTATGTATGTTTCTGTTTTCGCTATGCGGAGCCTTGTTTGGCATGGAAGAAGAAACGCTTATTTTTATCCCCATCTTTATTCCGCTTGCACTCTCTTTGGGGTATGACACCGTAGTCGGTATGTCTATCCCGTTTATCGGTGCGTTTACAGGGTTTTCGTCCGCATTTGTAAACCCGTTTACCGTCGGTATCGCGCAAACGATTGCCCAACTGCCGATGTATTCCGGTTGGCAATACCGTCTGCTGATTTGGTTTGTCTTTACGTCCGTAGTGGCAGGGTTTTTTACCTGGTACGGCGAACGGGTACGCAAAAACCCCACCAAGAGTTTAACCTATAAAATGGACTTGGAAAAACGCGCCGAACTGAAAATCATTAACGATATAGTCGTAGATGACTCCTTCCGCTTAACACGCGCGCACAAACTGGTAATTGCTTCTTTTATTATCGGTATGGGCGTTTTGTTCTACGGGGTTATCCGCTACCAATGGTATATGATTGAAATCGCCGCAGTGTTTTTGGGTGTATCTATTGCCAGCGCGTATTTTGGAAAACTAACATTAGACCAAGCAACCGATGCTATTATTGACGGTGCAAAATCAATGATGGGCGTATGTATTTTAATGGCCCTTGCGCGTTCTATTGTTATTGTTGCCACCAACGGACATATTTTAGATACATTTCTGCACGCAATGACCCAAAGCATCGGCAGTCTGCACCCGATTATAGCCTCCCAGGCAATGTTCGTTATCCAAACGGTGCTGAACTTCTTTATCGCTTCCGGCTCCGGCCAAGCGGTATTGACGATGCCGATTATGGTGCCGTTGGGCGACCTGGTAAATGTTTCGCGACAAACAGTCATTTTGGCCTACCAGTTCGGGGAAGGCTGGGGCAACCCGATTATTCCCACCGCTCCCGTTACAATGGGAGCACTGGCCTTGGCCGGTATTTCTTATCCGGCGTGGGTAAAGTGGTTCTTAAAATTAGAGATTATTTTAGTAGCACTCTCTATGTTATTGCTGATACCCGCCTATTATATTTGGTAAAATGACAATAAGCCCCTTGGCCTGCCAAGGGGCTTTTTAAAATATGGTAAACGAATTAAAAACAATTTCTTATTTTCATTGGTTGGACTGGACGGTATTTTTTGCCGTACTGTCCGCCACGGTGGCTGCCGCTGTTTATGGGATGCGCCGGATAAACAAAAAGCGAGAAAACAAACCCGCCAAGGCATTGGACTATTTGTTAATGGGGCGCCAACTCACCCTCCCGCTGTTTGTGGCTACACTGGTAGCCACTTGGTACGGAGGAATCTTCGGCGTGAACGAAATTACGTTTAACTACGGTATTTACAATTTTGTTACGCAAGGAGCCTTTTGGTATATTTCCTACTTAATTTTCGCCTTTTTTATTACCGATAAAATTGCCCGCTTTAAATCTGTTACCCTGCCCGACTTAACAGGCCAAATGTTCGGCCCGAAGTCAGCCAAGGTGGCCGCCATATTTACCTTCTTTTATATTACCCCGGTGGCTTATGTGCTCAGTTTGGGAATGTTTTTGCATATGGTATTTGGTATTGGCATACTGCCCGGTATGGTATTGGGCACACTCTTTACGGGCTTATACAGCGCGTGGGGCGGCTTCCGCTCGGTGGTATTTTCCGACTTGGTACAATTTTTTGTAATGTGCAGCGCGGTGCTTTTAGTAGTATTGTTTTCCGTAGGAACCTTTGGCGGCTTATCGTTTTTAAAGGCAAACTTGCCGGCCTCCCATTTTACCCTGACCGGAGGGAACTCGTGGCTCAATACGCTTATTTGGGGCTTTATTGCGCTCTCCACACTTATTGACCCCAGTTTTTACCAACGCTGTTTTGCCGCAAAAAATCCCCGCATTGTCAAAAAAGGCATTTTAATTTCCACCTTTATTTGGTTCTGCTTTGATTTATGCACCACGGCAGGCTCGTTGTATGCGCGGGCGGTTTTACCGCAAGCCGAGCCGGGACAGGCGTATTTCTTTTACGCTATCCAATTACTTCCGGCGGGTTTAAAGGGATTTTTTGTTGCCGGTATTTTGTCTATTATTCTTTCCACCCTAAACTCTTTTCTGTTTATCGCATCCAATACATTAAGTTTTGACTTATTGCGCTTCCGTATTAAAAATATTGTACTTTCTAACCGCGTGTCTATTTTTCTGGTAGGAGCCTTGGCGATTTGTATGGCACATATGTTCCACGGCAGTTTTAAGGAAATTTGGCTCGTACTCGGCTCCTATTTTTCTGCCTGTTTATTGGTGCCGATTTTAATGGGATACTTGTATCCGGGCCGGATAAGCGACCGCCTGTTTGTGGTTTCTTCGCTTACCAGTGCGGCGGCAATGACGGCTTGGCGCCTTGTTCCCAAAAACGAATTGTTAGAAGCATTAGACCCGTTTTATGTTGGAATTTTGACAGGACTTGTTATCCTGCTGATTTTCCGCCAAAGAGGAGGAACTCCTATTGCGCGCATTACTTATTGGTAACGGGGAAACCCAAGAAGCCGCCTTTCTACAACACCTTGCCCAACAGGCCGATTTGATTTTGGCCGCAGACGGCGGGGCTGACCGCGCTTTATCCGCCGGGGTCCGCCCGGACGTGATTATTGGGGATTTAGATTCCGTATCTCCCCAAGCCAAAAAAATATTGCCGGCAGAAAAATTTATTTTCGTCAATAACCAAAACAATACCGATTTAGAAAAGGCTCTTGACTATCTTATCGCGCACCAATACACTCAATGTACCTTGACGGGCTTTGTCGGCGGACGGTGGGATTTTACGTTTGGAAATTTTTTATCCGTTTACCCCTATTTGGACAAAATGGATATTTGCGTGGCGGGAAAAGGGTGGAAGATTTGGCCGCTGACACACTCCGTAACAAAGACCGTCCGCCCCGGCGCCCGGGTAAGCCTTATTCCGGCGGCTGATTGCCAAAATGTTACCTTGCAGGGGCTTGTTTATCCGCTGGAACACGCCAATTTATCCTTAGGACACACAGGCCAAACATTAAGCAACGTGGCTAAACTTTCCGAAATAACCATATCATTTGATAAAGGTTTTTTATTACTTTACATAGAGGACTAAAAAAACGCGCCCCAAAAGAGCGCGTTTTTTTACTTTATTTTTTTGTATAACTTTTCTGCGGCTTTTATTTCACGGCGGGCCAGTTCCAAATATTTTTTTGCTTCGGTCTGTTGACCCAGAGCCACCAAAACGGCTCCGTAATGGTACGCAATTTCTGCGTTGGCAGAGAATGTTTCTGTATCAAGAGAAGTAAATAAATCGCGCGCCAAATCGGGTTTATTTTGTTTAAAATAAATCCAAGCCATTGTATCTATAAAAGAAGCATCTTGCGGGCTTACAGCTAATGCTCGGGCCGCATACCCGGAGGCCTCGTTTAGACGCACACCGCGCTCCGCCAACGAATACGCATACAAATTTAAAGCCGCCGCATTTTGCGGATTTTCGCCTATCAACATTTCCAACTGTTCTTCTAGTGCCTTATACTTTTTAAGTCCGTCTAACGCATAGGCATACTGCATCCGGGCTTCGGTGTAAGAAGGATTGGTATCCAACACCTGCTCCAACACGCGCGCGGCTTTCTTATATTGTGCATTATCATTTAAAGCCACCCCATAAAAATACGCAACCTCTACATTACCCGGGAATTTTTGGTAAGCCTGCGCCAAAGTCTTTAAACTTTCTTGCGGCTGATTCAACCGCTGTAAATAAAAACTGACTTGCACCCATTTGGAAGCATTTTCGTTGTAGTCTGCCGCATCCCTTACATAGCCGGCAGCGCGGGCATAATCACCTTTTTGCTCCGCAATCAAAGCCAAAAAGTACGAGGTGGGAATATCCCCGTTATCATCGGCCTTAGCCTTTAAAAAGTAGGTTTCGGCCTTGGGCAAATCTTTTACCAGCAAAAAGACAGAACCCATACGCGAATATGTAGCCGCCGAACCGTAGCCGATTTTTTCCAATTCTTCCAGTTCGTGCAGCATTAAAAAATATTGGGAAGTTTTTTCATATACTTCGGCGCGGCCCAACATCGCCGCCGGATCTTTGGGGGATACGGCAAGAGCCTTGTCGTAATAGGCCAAAGCCTGTTGGTACTGCTTACTGCGCCCGTAAATATTTCCGGCCGCCGTATAAATATCCGCCGCCAGAGCCGGGTATTTTTCTGCCAGTTCCAGCAGTTTAGCCGCCGCCTGCATACTCCCCAAAGAAGATAAAAGCGACGCATACTGATACAAAACCTGCGAATTTTCCGGCGCAAGCGCCAGGGCTTTTTCGTAGGCTTTTTCAGCCTCCTCCACCTGTCCCAATTTCCATTGGTACGCGCCGTAAACGGTCCAATCTTCGGGGTCCGTGGAGTCTGCGGGCACAAAATCAGCATACGGCTGAGCCAATTCCGGCTTGCCCTCAGCCAATGCCTGCGCCACTAAAAGCCGTTTGATATAGGCAGAATCCGGGGAAAGTTTTAAGGCTTGCTGTAATAAAGCAAAGGAAGCATTATCATTAGTGCGTTGTGCATAGACCGCCTTTAAAAAAGCATTTATTTGGCGCGCTTCCTGCCGGCTTTCAGCCGTCAGCGGCAAGGCAAACGCAGGGGAACACACCGCACACAAGGCCCATATTAAAATTTTTTTCATAACTCTGCCCCCATAATCAGCGCATCGTCGGTATCGTTATAAAACTTTTCCCGGCGGCCCGTTTCTTTTAGTCCTGCTTTTTGGTAGAGAGAAATCGCCGGTATATTGCGCACATTTACTTCCAGCGTAACCGTCTGCCCTCCTCGGGCGCGGACTTCGGCAAAGGCCCTGGATAGCAGTAAAAAGCCTATCCCCCGTCGGCAAGCCTGCGGGCATACGGCCAAGTTTAATATTTCACAAAATCCAGCCGCCAAACGCAAGGCCAAAAAGCCCAATACTTCGCCGTTTTCCTCCGCACACCACACCTGCGCAAACGGGTGTATAATTTCGCCCGCCAAGCCTTTTTCGCCCCAATGCGCACTCATCGGCTGGGCCTCTTCTATCTGCGCCAACCGGGGGGCATCTAACGCAACGGCCGGGCGCAACTTCATTTGGGTTGCACCAGTTCAAAACGGGCAGGCTTTAAATAAAGCGGTTCCAACGCATTTTGGCTCCAAGAGTCCTCTTGCGCCATTTCAAGTAAAGTAGCCGGACGGACAAAGCAGTCCTTTTCACTAGCAAAGGCATACGAATTGCCCACCAATCCGGAAAGGGGATGAGCGTCTTTATCGCTACCCGCCAAGAAAAGCGGCTTGCCATAGGCAGACAATCGGCTTAATAACTCCTCGCGGGACAGCCAAGCCGGGCCTTTCTTTTCCTCATCAAAAATTTGCAAAAAGTATTCTTCTCTAAACGCGTGCAAAACCACCGCCAATGCGCCCTGTGGATTTTGCTTTTTCCAGGCAGCAAAAGCACGGGAGGATTCGGCCTGGCGGCAAAGGACCTCAAACATAGTCGCCCCGCGAACCTGTGTTTTATTCAAAAATTGCATCATAGAAGCAAACGTGAGCGAAATACGAATCCCGGTAAAACGCCCCGGGCCGCGGATGATAAAAATTTGTCCAATATCTTCCATTTGCGCCCCGGCTTTCGCAAGCAAGGATTCCAAGGCGGGAAAGAGTAGTTTTTCCTGTTTGACGCCTTTGCGGCGCACGGAAAAGATTTTGTCCCCCTTTTTTACAGTCAAAAGCAAAGGAGAACCAGACGTATCCATCCCCAAAGTTAATTTTTCGCGGCTTTGCATAATGCCTCCAACAACGCATCCGACACGCGCCCAAAAGATTGCAATTTAATCTCGCGTTCGTCGCCTTCTTTTAAAATAAAATCCATTTCCAACCGGTCCGCCGGCAACATCTGGCGAATCGGGTCCGGCCACTCGGCCAAAATAATGGCATTGTCATCTTCCAACATTTCTTCAAAGCCGAGGTTAAACACTTCGCCTTCCTCCAAGCGGAACAAGTCAATATGAAACAGGCGATGCTTTTTATTTTTGTATTCCTTCATCAAACTGAAACTGGCACTGGTGGGCGAACTTTTCAGTCCCAAAGCCGCCGCTATACCCTTTACAAACACGGTTTTGCCGGCGCCGATAGGTCCGCGCAGGAAAACAATTTCCCCGCCTTTAAGCGCAGAAGAAAACCGCTCGGCAAGAGCCAAGGTTTGCGCGCGGGAGTGTGTTTTTATTTCCGCTGTTTTCATTATTTCACCGTTTTGATGCAAATTTCGCGGCCGTCCACTTCGCGGCGGTCCAGGTTTACGGGGTCCAATACATCACGCCCGTCCACCGAAAATACATATTTATATTCTCCCCCCGTCAGCGCGACAGAGGTTTCAAAATACCCCTTGCGGTACGGTTTTAGCACGATAGGGTCTTTTCCCCAACGGTTAAAATCCGCCAATAATTCCACCTTTTGCGCCCCGGGGGCCGTCAAATAAAATTTGCGGTATTTGACCTCGGTATCATACGGTTGGCGCACCGGTTTAGCACTTGCCAACAGACTTTCTTTATTAAGCGGCGCCACGGAGGCGGAACTTTCAATCGTATCGGCGGCATAATCATAATAATCCTCCGACACGGCAAAAAACCAAGTCAGCACGAGTGCTATTAAAATCAAAAACAGCACAAAAAGGGCACCGGGCCTTTTAATCTTGGGCATCTAAAAAACTCCTTAAATAAAAGACAGCACCGTCGGCCTCGGCCACTTTTTTGACGGCCTCGGCATCCGCACCCGTTTTGTCCACGCAACTGGCTACCAGACGGTCAAAATGCGCCGCAGCACACAGACGGATAAATTCGCGCACGGCCTCGTAGCCGTTCTCAAAGCCGGATACCGGACGGACGATTTTTCGCCAAACAGATTCGTTTTCGGCATTCAAACTGACATTTACAATATCTACCACGCGGCGCAAGTCAGGCACGATATTTTTATGGTTAATTAAATTGCCTAACCCGTTTGTATTCAGACGGATTTTAAAGGGTGGAAATTTGGCTTGGGCCATCCAGCCTTTGAGTGTTTGCGCCACAAACAAAAGCACGTCCAGGCGCATTGTCGGTTCACCATAACCGCAGAAAACCACCTCTTTAAATGGGGCGGCTTTGAGTTCCTGTTCCAAGGCGCAGAGAACCTCATTAGACGACGGTTCGCCCGCAGACAAATTTAAATTGTTCCCGTGAAAATCCATATGCCACTTGGTTTTTATGCAAAAGGCACACAAGTTGGGGCAGCGGTTTGTTAAGTTGATATACACCCCGTTCCCAAAGCGGTAAACGATTTTAGGCGCAGATTGTTGTTCCATATAATACCTCTTATATGTATTATACCAATTTGGCCGGAGCCCCGCCGGGCAGAAAACAGACTAGGCAAGGAACCGCGAAAATTAATAAAATAAAAGAATATGGAGAGGTGGCCGAGTGGTTTAAGGCACTAGTCTTGAAAACTGGCGTGGGGCAACCCACCGAGGGTTCGAATCCCTCCCTCTCCGTAGAAATTGAAAACCCTGCGCGAGCAGGATTTTTGATTTCTATGAAAATATGAGGTGCGGCATAAATGACTTTATGCCGCAGGGATTTGAAGCCCGCAATGTGGTGTGAGTTTGAGGCCATTGGCCGAAAGGCGAACACAATGAGGGCGGGCCCGGGCAAAATTTCCGTCAGGAAATTTATGCAGGGCGAATCCCTCCCTCTCCGTTGTAAATTAAATCCCTCGCATATGCGAGGATTTTAATTTACAGGATAGTTGGAGCAACACCAAGCAGTTGGTGTTGCGTAGGAATTCGAAAGGCGGAGCGATGTTTTTGTTTGTGCGCTTACGGTTCCGCGGCGCACAAGGCAAAAACCGCGAGCCCAGACTGCATGCATTTTACATCAGTAAAATGACCGGAAGCCGAAGCCCCCTTCGCGCCTAGAACAAACTAGTTTTAGTTTGAAAAAGGACCGCTATTTTGGAATTGGAAAACCGGAAACTAGGGGCAGTGGCATTTTAACCTGGAATCCGAAACCCAGCACAAGATTTTCTTATTTTATGAATACAAAAATTACTTTTTTAGGAACGGGTAACGCGCTCGTTACCAAATGTTATAATACTTGCTTTGCCCTACAATACGCAGGCGACACTTTCCTCACCGATGCAGGCGGCGGAAACACCATTTTGGCCCAGTTGGAAAAAGCCGATATTTCCGTTTCATCTATCCGCCATTTATTTTTAACTCACGGACACACCGACCATATTTTAGGTGTAATTTGGATTATCCGCTTGGCTGCATCGCTCTACACCCGCGGCAAACACCCGGGGCTAACGATTTTCTGCCACGACGAGTGCGAACAGAAACTGCGCGCCTTCTGCCAAATGACCTTAACCGCCAAGTTACAAGCAGTGCTGGATAACGGCATAAAATTTGTGCGGCTAACAAACGGCGAGGCCTTTCAGGCCGGCCCTTTTCACGCAACAGCCTTTGATATTTTATCCACCAAAACCAAACAATTTGGCTACCGGCTGATACTTCCTGACGGGAAAATTTTGGTTTGTTTAGGAGATGAACCATATAACCCGGCTTGTTTGGCCTATGCCAAAGAGGCTGATTATTTACTGTCAGAAGCGTTCTGCCTGTATGGGGAGCGGGAAAAGTTTAAACCATATGAAAAGCACCACTCTACCGCCTTGGATGCGGCGCGTGTAGCGCGGGAACTGTCCGCCAAGAACTTAATTTTGTACCACACGCAGGACAATAATCTTTCCGCACGCAAAGCCCTTTACACAGCCGAAGCCAAAAAGGAATTTTCCGGCGACATTTATGTACCGGACGATTTGGAAAGTTTGGAAATTTAATTGCTTTTAAATGACAACGCCCCGTAAAAACGGGGCGTTCTTATATCTGATTTGCCGGAAAACTAACTGCGATACGGGTCCTCTTGTTCGTCCTCCTCGTCAAAATCTTCTTCCTCGGCGCGGATGTCTTGCGCAAATTGTGCCCACGCCTTTCCGTCCGCTTCAAAGGTTATCGTCAGCCCCGTATTGGAGTAAGGCCCAAACACTTTGTTCTCGCCCGCAAAAATATTTTGCTCCAATGTTACCTGCAAAATAAACGGGTCCGGGCGGTTAAAGGCCGAACAGCATCCCGCAGTCTGCCCCGGGTGCATATACAAGGACACCTTAGGCTCCAACATCGTCCAGTTGTTCTCTTTGCGTTCGGTGAGCGTTTCGGCAATAAAATCGGATAAATAAATATTTTCCTCGTCCTTTAATGCCACTAATTTATCGGTCCATTTTTCGCTGAAAATACTTTCTCCCCCGCAATACAACCCGATTTGGTATTCCATAAATTCCCCTTCGCTGCCGGGGTTAGACCAAATAGTTAAAGGGGAAATTTCCAACTCCAAATGTCCTTGCTTGCCAAATTTAATTCTCGCCATAAAACGCTCCCTTAAAAAATATCTTTGTATTTTTATTATAGTAATATTTCGCCATTTTGATAAAATATATATAGGGATTTTTTATGCGCTATATTTTATATCTTTTTACAATGGCCCTTTTGTTCGTGGGCGGAATGCTGGTAGGAAATATGTTCCTGCCGGAGCGTGCAGCCACGCTGTCGGCCACGGTTTCCGTCCCCCCGCTGACGCAAGATAATCCCGCCTTACAAACCTCCACGCGCGAGGCGGCCACCCGCAATTTACTTATTTTAAATGATGCCCTAAAAGCCTGCCCGGCGGTGGTAAATGAAGAAAAGAACCGCTTGGTTAACCAAATCCGCCTGCGCCTGGCGGTAGAAGATTTTGAATTAAAAAAAGCGCGGCTTGAACTGGAAATTGCCAAAAATACAGATACCAACCGCCCCTCGGCCCAATTTATAAAAGCCACCGAGGAGTACAATGCCGCGCGTTTATACGCCGAGCAACTGGCTGATGAACTTTTCCCCAAACCTGCGGCAGAAAAAGCGGAAGCGGAAAACACCCCAACCACCAGCGAACAAACAGCCAATAAAAAAGCCGCTCCCGAAAAGAAAGCGGCTGATACAAAAAAATAAACTTCTTTGTCCTTATCAAAAACCGCATCAAAGCGGTTTTTTTATTGTACTACACTACTAGCAAGCAAAGGTCGGGCCAGCGTTTAGTTGCGGCCCGTTTCCTTTAACAATTCCTTATACATAGCCAGTTGCACGCTATATGTTTCGGCGGCTTGATAGGGTGTATATTCACTGCGGTAAGTCCAATTTTGCTCGCCCACCGTTCCGGGGGTATTCACGCGGTCCGTTGTACCGATGATATCTTGCCACGAAAAAAGCGTAATGGCGGAATTGGAATCCAACACACGGCGCAAAATAGCGCGCTGGGTGTCCAAATTAAAGGGCACATTTCCGTCTGTTTTCTGGGCAGAAATCATTTCCCAAATATTCGCGCGCTCGCGTTGGTCCATTGTTTCCCACCAACCGCGCACCGTTTCCGTATCGTGCGTAGAGGTGGTGGCCAAGGATACAGCGGGATAATTGCGCGGTTCACGGTAGTATCCGTTGTCCTCGCGCTCCCAGCGCAACACCTTGTAGCCGGGGATACGCAAATCCACCAACATCCGGCGGACATAATTGGGGATTACGCCCAAATCCTCGCCTACGGGCAACTTTCCCTTGGCTTCATCTAACACCATACGCAAGAAATTATACCCGCGGTCAATTTGGTTTTGCTCGCCCTGAATATCAAAGCCCCCTTGCTCGTCGCCCGGTGCAAAAACATAGGTGCGGAAAAACCCCACCAGGTGGTCCAGCCGGAAGATATCATACAGTTCTGTTACCCGGCGGATTTTGCGCCGCCACAAGGTTAAATGATGGCTGTGCTGATATTGCCAATCATAGGCCGGCAAGCCCCAGCGTTGGCCGCCCTTGGAAAACTGGTCCGCAGGCGCACCGATTTCATACCCCAAGCGGTAATTTTCCCGCTCGGACCACACTTCGGCACTATCCAAATTGGTACCAAAAGGAATATCGCCGAAAATCAGCACTCCTTTTTCTTGCGCAGCCGTTTTGGCTTTACGCAGTTGCAAGTCCAAAATCCATTGTACATACGCAAAGAAATTGACATATTCGCGATATTTGGCTTCAAAAGCATTTACCGCACCAGGCTCAAAATTTTTAAGGCCGTCGGGCCAAGCGGTCCATGTTTGCCATTTGTAAAATTCCTTTACCGCGCGAAACAGTGCATACCCGTGCAACCAGCCGGACTGTGCGGCCTGATATGCTTCAAAGGCTTGAAAACGCGCGGAATTAACGGCGGCTTCTGCTTGTAAAAAATGCTTATATCCCAGCCACAAAGCCCTTAATTTCGCCTGCTTCACCGCATTAAACGGCGCACGTTTGGCTTGGTGCCACGCGGCAATATTGTCCGACAAAGAAGATACATATGCCGAGGCCTCTTGGCTCGCGCAAATATCCTCTACCGACGAAATATCTGCATACACCGGGTCGGTGGCAAAAGCACTCAATGCCGAATACGGACACGTTTCGCCGGGGGCCGTTTCCTGTAACGGCAAAATTTGCACGATTTTTGTCCCTAACGAAGCAAAAAATTCCGTCCACTCTATTAAGGAAGCAAAATCGCCCACACCCCAATCACGCTCCGTCTTCATAGCGGAAAGAGGCAACAAAATACCGTTTAAGCGCCCGGAAAGCACTTGGTCCTGTATGGTCATATTATTTTTTGGCGATGGCTTCAATTTCCACCGCACTGCCTTTCGGCAAGGCCACTACCTGAATTGTGCTGCGGGCGGGCGGATTTTCTTTAAAGAAAGACGCATAAGTCGCGTTCATTTCCGCAAACTTGGTTAAATCGGTCATATACACGGTGGTTTTGACAACGTGTTTTAACGAGCATCCGGCTTCTTTTAAAATATTTTCCAAATTATTTAAAATAAGTTCGGTTTGCACCTGAACATCACCGTTGTAAATTTCACCTGTAACCGGGTCCACCGGCAGCACACCGGACGTAAAAATAAAACCGCCGTCCTCTACGGCTTGGGAATAAGGCCCAATGGCTTTGGGCGCATTGTTAGAATTGATAACTTTTTTCATATACCCCTCACAAATAATTTCGGGCATAAAACCCGTTTGTTATATGGTAGCAAGAGGGGCGGGGGTTGTCAAACTTTTTAGCACAAAAATATGTTTGACGCAAAACCGGAAAAAGTGTTATAATAAATTATCAAGAAAAGAGCCGCTGGTAAGAAGTTAAAAAGAAAAAACAAATTTCTTGCACAACGGAAAAACTTTTAGTATAATATTTATGTTGGGTTTAACCCAAGAATGATTAAACCCAGATAGTTTTTTTGACTGCTTTTATGCGCTCGTAGCTCAGTGGTAGAGCATCCGCCTTTTAAGCGGGGGGCCGTGAGTTCAAGTCTCACCGGGCGCACATTTAAATGCCCTCTTCGTCTATCGGTTAGGACGTCGGATTTTCAATCCGAAAAGGGGAGTTCGATTCTCCCAGAGGGCGTTTTTATTTTGTATTCGCAGTTAGGCGTTTTACAAGGAAGAGGCCGAGATCCCTCTTCCTTTTTTGTTACCCTTTTTCCTAATCTCCCGACGGTAAAAACCCCCTGCCGCGCCAGAAAAGTTATAATATAGGTATGAAGAGATTACTTTCCCTTTTACTGGCTTGCCTACTGACGGCTTGCAGTTCAATGATTCCGTATAAGGACCAAAACCTGGACTATTTAAACGGCATTGAACAAAACCCCGACGCCTACCGCGGGCAAGTGGTCTCTTTTGGCGGTGTGGTGCAGGGCGTTACCGAAGACACCTTGCGCTTGCGCCTTGTATTAAAGATAGACGCGCCGCTTTACTATTATGCCACCGGGAAAGGAGATTCCCTTTCATACGAATTGCTTTTGGTCAGTTTTAATAAGAAGGGTATGCCCCAAATGACGGGTCTGCAAAAGGGCCGCCATATTAAGGTTTTAGCGCGCGTGAGCAGTTACGAAAAGCGCAAAAACTTTACGGGTAAAGACATCGCGGTTCTGCATTTGTTAGCCTTTGCCATAGCCGACCGCACCGCAAATAAAGATTTTTTCCGGCCGGAATCTCCGGATAAACAACTGTATGAATCTTGGAAAAAGGGCCGCTTATTTTTTGAAGACTCGGCACAGGATATTATTAAGAAATATCCCGCCCCCGCACCTGTAAAATTTGCCACCGCGCCCGTTCTCCCCCAAAAAGAGGCGGCTCCCGAGGAAAAACAGCCCGAAAAAGGCATTGTTTTTGACCCGGAGGACCCGCCCTTCGTCCTGCCGCCTGACCCACAGCCAGAGGAAAAAGAAACACCGCAAAATGCCGAAGCCGTCCCAGAACAAACTCCTGCGGAAAATGCGGAAACCGCCCCGGCAGAAACGCCCCAAACCTCCGTTTCTGAACAGGAAAATTCCGCGCCAAAAGCCGAAACCGCACCCGCCGAACCGGAAGAAAATTCTGCCGATTTGCAAAAAAATGACCTTTTGACCGAACAAAAAGAGGGCGAAACCGAAAAAATTTTCCAACCTGTTTCCGCTCCTGTTTTAGCCAATTCTTCCGACGATAAAAAGATCGAAGACATCCCCACTTCCGACGAAGATTTACCTCTCCCCGACGGGAAAAATACTCCTTTAAACTAAATTCCCAAAAATAATAAAAATTTTGCTTGCAAAATTCTAAAAATTTGTTATAATGGGGGAAAGAAGGAAAGGAGCGAGTGTATGAAAAAACTGTTAGTTCTTCTCTTCGCGTTATTATTAAGTAACACCGCCGTCTTCTCTCAAAATGCGTATAAGGTGTTGCGCTCTGCCCCTAACCGTGTGGGCAAAATAGCAACCCTTTCCAATCCGCGCATTACACGCCATTTGACAGCCCCCAGATCCAGTGCCAAATTAGCCCAACAAGTAGTTGCGTTGAACGCTCCGAAATATACCAATGTGTATTTCCGAAATACTACTTTTAAAAACAAGTACTGGCCGGCTACCACCGTTCCGCAGGTTGTTATTTCTACGGAGTTTAAAGTACCTCTTTTACGTGAACCCAGCACTTTATGGGGCAGTTACCGCTATTTAAAGGAACTGGTGCGCTTGTCGCAAGAACCGGGTGCAGTAGCCAAAGGTTACGAAAGAAAATGGCGTAAAATCCGCGATGTAGCCACCTATCGTGGCGTACACCATATTGTAAACAAAAGCACCTTGAAAGAAATCTACACACGCAAGAAAATTAAGTCCCAAAATAATCATAAGCCTTACCCTGTTCATTTAGGCGAAATGCAAAACGACGCGCCCGGCATTATCCACCCGTTCCACGGAAACCCGGAATTTGCCCCGATGTTCCATAACATCAATCATCAACTGGCCCTGTATGATGAGGGTGGCGTAAGAGCGATTATTCTTGACTATTTTGACCATATGCAAGAATTGCATAAACTCTATCCAAACGAAGCCCCGGCTATTTATCAGGAAATGGTGGACAACACCTTAAAGGAAGCGCAGTTGTGGGCAGAAACTTACCGCTTACGTTGGAGATAGAAAACATTTCAGATAAAAAACCCCCGCTAATGTAGCGGGGTTTTTTATGGAACAGGAACACATTGATAACGGCAGATTTCCGAACGCTCCGCGCCGGACCCTAGCGGGCCGCTACTTCGCGGGAAGGACGACTAAAAACAAATTTCTTCATATAAATCCCGCCAGGTAGGATTAAATTCATTAATTAAACGCTCCTTCCAACCCCTATTCCATTTTTTCAAAGTTTTTTCGCGTTCTATGGCCTTGGCAATATCAGCAAAATGTTCATAATAAATAAGTTTATTTAAGTGATAGCGTTCCGTAAAACCTGTAACTACTTTTGTTCTGTGTTCATACACCCGGCGGATAAGATTATTAGTAACCCCGATATAAAGGACGCTATTGGTAGCATTGGTAAGAATATAAATAAAAGCCATAGGAGCATTATAGCAAATAAGGCAAGAGTAATTGATAACGACAGATTCCCGACTACAACACTCGGGAATGACGACAATTCCGCTATTTGGGCGTCATCCCCGAAGGTTTCTGTCGGGGATCTGTTGTTATGAAATAAAGCAGGGTTTTAATGGACAGAGGTTTCATAGCCCGTAACAGGCGGCGGGCAGGTACTTTCGCCATTATTACAGCAAGTTTCCACAGGCTCGCTAATGCCGCAGTAATCTGCGCATAATTCCCGTCCGCGCTCATTGTCGCCATAACATTGGGTCAAATCGCTTGCGTAAAAGCGGGTTAAGTGGTAATGATACAACAAACCGTCGTCATCTGCCTTGCCGTCAGCGGTGCGGGTGGCGGTGGCGAAACCGTCGCCATAAGTTACCACATCCGAAAGAGCCACCGTAAAGCCGTTGCCTTGTGGGCCTTTGGTGTAAAAGGTGTTTCCGTCCCCTGCGTTTGTGCCCGTGGCGGCATTAACGTCCAACCCTTGCGCCCGCGAGGTATAGCGACTAATTTGCATATATTTGCGTGTCTGCGCCTGGGAAATGGAATCCAACAGTGTTACGGCTTCCATCATACGGGCGCGCTCTACCGCCTTAAAATAAAGCGGCACAGCGGCCGAAGCCAAAATGCCCATAATGAGTACCACAACTAGCAGTTCTATTAAAGTAAACCCGTTTTTCATATTACTCCTTAAAACTTAAACTACATATAGTTTAGCAGTAAAAAAAGGCTTAATGCAAGTGGGTTGTTTTAGATAAAATCACAGAAAAAACGGCAACGACATTAACAACAGATTCCCGAACGCTCCGCGCCGGACCCTAGCGGGCCGCTTCTTCGCAGAAATGACGACAAGTCCGCTTTGGTTGTCATCCCCGAGTGTTTTTGTCGGGGATCTGTTGTTATGAAACAAAGCAACGACAACAGAAACGACGGATTCCCGACTACGACTTTCGGGAATGACGACGTGGAAAAATGGGGCATATCTCACCCCAGTTATACTTGGGAATGATGGATATTTCACATTCAAAAACGGACAGAAAAAACCCCGCTCTTCCGAGCGGGGTTTTTTGGTATTAACCAAATAAAACTTCGTTGCTACTAGTCGTTGTTGGCCGGAACACCGCAAGCTTTTCCGGCACCAGTAGCATCAGCGCCTTGAGAACCGTCACTGCAACAAGCCGTGTTTGCCGCCAAGGAATCTACGCCACAGAAATCAGCGCATAAAGCAGCCCCGTTATTATCCGTACCAGTGCAACTCGTATCGCGGTTGGCATAGTAGCGGGTCAAGTTGTAACTATACTGCAAGGTGCTGCCAGATTCCGGCACACGGGTTGCAGTAGCAATACCAGCATTATAAGCGGTACCAGCCAAGTCAATTTTGAAGCCGTTTTTGCCCGAACCTTTGGTATAGTAGGTAGCACCAGAGGCACCTTTCGGAGCAACATCTAAACCGCTAAAAGCAGTAGTGTATTTGTTCACTTGCATATATTTGCGTTGTTGCGCCTGCGCAATGTTCGCGAGCAAGGTTACGGCTTCCGTCATGCGGGAGCGTTCAACCGCTTTAAAATACTGCGGCATAGCCATAGCAGCCAAAATGCCGAGGATCAATACGACCACCAGCAATTCAATCAGGGTAAAACCCTTCTTATTATTCATAAAACCTCCTACAGTTTTATATATAAGTTTAGTTTTATAGCCCCCTAGGGGCTACCATTTCATTTTAATAAGGATTAAAACGGTTGTCAAGCCCTAAATTTTAAAATAGGACCTTAATTATTTTTTCGTTTTTCCTCTTCGGGGGTGGCGGGGCTTTCCCGTTGCGGGGTGCGGAGTTTTTCCAGTTCCACCGTCAATTTATTGCACAGGCGCTTGGCAATTTTTCCCTCGGCTTGGCAAGCAAAAATGCCCTCGGGCAACGACATTTCCAAGGTGTAACCCAACAGCCCGCCCTTGCGTACAGCCGTGGCGGTACCTTCCGTTTTTTCTTTATTTAATTGCAAATCAAGCGCAAAGCCATCCTGGCCCGTGGCGGCATCTTTGACGGTAAACGCAAAAAAACGTGCATATCCCGCCTTGGGCGCAGCCCCTAAAAAGCCTTGTTTTTTGGGTATCCGGGGTAAATGTTTGTCCAAGGCCGACCAATCGTAAGTATAGGTTTTGTGTTTAATAAAATACTGGTTTTCCGCCGTAGCCACATTTAAAAGAACGCTGACCGCCGCCGCGGCCTTGCTACCCTCCACGGTGCGTTCGTAAAACGGAAACAACCCCGCGAGCAACAACAGGCCGATAAATAAAATAAGGCTAAAACTTTTAAGTTCAAATTTTTTCTTTTTCATTGAATTTTTCCCCTTTTTTATAATGACAACCACAACGACAGATTCCCGACTACGACACTCGGGAATGACGACCTGAAAAAACGGGACATATCTCACGCCGGCTACACTCGGGAATGACGCAGATGATACTGCTTTTATTAAAAAGTCATACTGGAAGGTTTCTGTCCAGTATCTATTCCTTGTTTTAACAACAACAGTTCCTAGACCGCTCCGCGCCGTGCCAGCCCTTTACATCATACAGGCGGCCTAAAACAAAAGCCGCCCGTTCGGTTAAAAATCATCTGCCAAACTTATTTTGGGTACCATTGGGTCGCCTGTGAGGTCCGTCTGATTGTCCACACCCATATAATCACAGCAGACGCTTACGTCGTTTTCGTTTTCCCACACCGGCACGCACACCGTCTGCGTACTGCCAAAGGGCCGCACCAAGTGATAAGTGTATTTATCAGATTTGCCCACACGTCGCGCCACAACAAACCATTTGTCGGTAGCGTCCTGCTCAAACGAAATTGCAAAACCCTCATTTAAAACACCGCTCTCCACACCGCCGCGCGTGTAATAAATAGTATTTTCCGCACCGTTGGCAAAATCGTTATGCTCTTTGGGCGTGCGGACGGCCACCGGGGCCGCATCCAATTGGTGCCAATAGGGCGTATATTGTTGGCGGCGCAGGAAAAATCGTTCCTGAGCGGAAAGCATAGTTCCCATTAAACTTTCTGCTTCGCCAATGCGCACGCGCTCCACGGCTTTGCCGTAATATGTTACCGCCACGGTGGCTAACACCGCAATAATCAGCACCACTACCACTAATTCCAACAGCGTAAAACCTTTTTTCACGAGAACCCCCGTTTAGAGCCACACTTACTGCACCAACGCCCACCACACAAGCCGCGCGAACTCTTTATTTATAAACTCATAAATGTAGAAATGCCGCCCATCACCATATCTACGGACATCAAAATAAGAATCATACCCGTCAAGCGTTCAATGGCAATCAAGCCACGTTTCCCCAACAAATTGCTAATGGGAAAAGAAGCCATCAAAATAATGGAGTTGATGATAGAGGCCACAATTACCGCACCCAACGTAATAAATTTATTGGACTGCTGTGCCGCCGTAATCATCACCATAGACAAGGCCGCCGGCCCCGCCACCAAAGGAATAGCCAACGGAACCACAAAGGGTTCATCTTCCTTGGGGTCGTTTTTGGGTTCCTCATCCCCGCCAAAAACCAACTTAACCGAGATGATAAACAAAATAATACCACCCGCAATGCTTAACGAATATTCGTGGATACCAAATGCGCGCAAGAACCATTTGCCCAAGAACAGAAAGGCCACCATAATAATCAGGGCGATAGCCAACTCGCGGATGAGTACGGTTTTGCGGCGTTCCGGCGCCACCTTTTTTAGTGCGGCAATAAACAGAGGAATATTGCCGAAGCCGTCCATTACCAACGCAAGCGTAATGACGGAAGAAATAAACGAATCCATAAAAACTCCTTGCAAATTGTTCAATTTTCCGGGAAAATGTTTTTATCCCGGGCTTCATCCTATATAGTATAGCAAAAAACACTCCCCCCCGGAGCAGTGCACAGATAACCTTTTTTTACTCTGCAAGAGGAAAGGGCAATTTAGTAAGATATTAATTATGTTAGACGAACACCGTACAAATTTTATTAATATTGTTAAATGGTTTTTATTGGCTACCGTCATTGGCGCGCTGGTGGGCGTGTTGGACGCGGCCTTTTTAAAGATACTGGACGCCTCTATTGAGTGGAGAAACGGGATTCCGCTGTTTTATTTGGGGCTGCCCGTTTTCTTATATATCGTAGCGCTACTGGGCCGGAAAACCGCCAAGCGCGATAAAGACTTTTCCACAGATGCGGTCATCAATAAAATCAATGCCCAAAGGCCTATTTCTTTTATTTCTATTTTAAAAGGGTTTACCTTGCCTATTGTAACAATGGTTTCCGGCGGTTCGGCGGGTAAAGAAGCCCCGTGCGCGGACGTGGGGGCCGGAGTATCCTCTATACTGGCGCGCCTTTTGCGTATGGACCCGGAAAACCAACGCAAAATGATGATTTGCGGCGTAAGTGCGGGCTTTGCGGGTGTATTCGGCGTGCCGATATCGGGCGCACTGTTCGGGTTGGAAGTATTATGGGTAGGACATATTTTTTATGAAGTGATGTTCCCTGCTTTGGTTGCCGGAATAACCGCCTTTCAAGTTACCTCTTTTTTAGGGGTAGATTACATTTATCATCCATTGCATTTTGTGCCCGTGTTTTCGGAGCAGTTTTTCCTCAAAATGATTGTGGCCGGGATGTTCTTCGGACTGGTGTCTATCCTGTTTATTGAAATCAGCAAATTTGCCCGCGTGGTATTCCGCTATATTGCTTTGCGTACGCGTCTGTTTTGGGCGTGTATGATTGGAGGGCTTGTTTTAGTGGCGATAGGATATTTTGCTTCGCCCATTTACCTGGGCTTAGGTATGCCCGGTATTGATATGGCCCTAAACGGAGAGCCGCTCTTGTCCCCTTTTGGCTTTTTGTATAAGATTATTACCACCTCCGTTACCTTTGCCGCCGGAGGAATTGGCGGCGTGGTTACGCCGATTTTCTTTGTGGGGGCGCAAGCGGGAGCAATGCTGGCCGATTTTATGCGTGTGGATAGTGCTACATTAGCCGCCCTCGGTTTGGTGGCTGTTTTGGCGGGTACGGCCAATACACCTTTGGCGGCCAGTATTATGGCCATAGAACTTTTTGGCCCGGCGATTGCGCCCTATGCCACAGTAGTATGCGTGATTAGTTTCTTAATTACCGGGCGGCAAAGCATTTACCCGAGCCAGCGGATTTCTATGGACAGCGGCAAAACATTAGAGGAAGAACCCGCCCTCCACCATAAGCATTACGGCCGCCGCGCAAGCGACCGAAAACAACGGATTCACCCGCGCAAGACCTTACTTAAAAAAGCAGTACGGGAAATGGTCCGCCACTTAATACCCAACCCCAAAGGCTTTGACGAGCAAAAATAAAGGTACAAAAAGCCCCGGCGAAAACCGGGGCTTTTCTATCGGTAATAGGTTAGTACAATGGAATATTATACTCGCGGGCCAAAGCATTGTAGCGGTCAATTACTTTGCGTACAAAGCGGCGCTTTTCCACATAACTTCCCGGGAAGAACCCGCTCTTAAAGCCTGCAATTACAATGTTTTTCAGTTCCTTGGGAGCCAGTTCCACATTGCGGACCAACAGTTCCATTTCCTTGGTAACAGTGGTATTGGACACCAAGCGGTTATCCGTATTAATGCTGACGGGAAGCCCGCGCTTAATCATTTCTTTAATTGGGTGGTCCTTTACCGATTTGATTTCCGGCAAGGTCTGCAAATTGCTCGTCAAACAAACCTCAATACCGATGCGTTCGCTGGCAATATAATCAGCCAATGAATTGACGTAATCTTCTTTATCCTGTACCCGTTTGTCTTTAATCATAGAGGCGGCAAATAAATGCGTGCCGTGGCCCAAACGGTTGGCGTAACAATCGGTAATGGCCTGAAAAATAGATTCCGGACCATAGGCTTCGCCGGAGTGAACCGTCTTGCGGATAAAATGTTTATGCACATAACGGTAGGCCGCCAAATGGTCAGCCGCCGGATAACCGGCCTCCTCACCCGCCAGGTCAAACCCGACAACAGGCAAGTGTTCGTCCTTGGCCAGTTTTACGACCATTTTCGCCAATTCCAACGAAGCAATGCCGAAAATTTCGCTCTTGCTGGATTGGGAAAGGGCTTTAATCAAATTGGCATAATAAGGAGACATAAACTGGTTAAAATTACGCATCGCACACGCAATTATGCCAAAATAAAATTCCAAATCTTCCTCTTTTTTAACAGCGTCCGAAGCGTTATGTTCTTCCTGTGCGCGTTTCAACCCACGCACCACGGCGCGAACGGCATCCTGCGCCGATAAAGTGTCGCTCACGTGCAACTGGGGTGCAAAACGCACCTCTAAATAACGCACACCCTCATCAATTGCATCTAATCCCAGTTCATAGGCCACCCGCTCAATATTGGCGGCATTTCTCATAACTGCCCCGGTGTAGGAAAAGCCCTTTAAATATTCTACGAGCGAAGCATACTTATCTTTAAAAACCTTTTCGCGCAATCCTTCCTCGGTATAGGCGGGAAGTTCAACTCCCTCTTTTTGGGCCAGTTCAATTAACGTGGAAAGACGCAGAGAGCCGTCCAAATGGACGTGCAAGTCCGCCTTGGGAATTCGCTGTAAAAACTCACTGGGAATCTTCATCATATTATTTTTTCTCCGCTTGTTGGCCCTGGGGTGTATCTTTTACAACATACCCCAACCGGGCAATGGCGTCGCGAAGTTCATCGGACTTTTTCCAATCCTTCGCACCGCGGGCTTCGGCACGCGCTTTTAAAAGGCCGGCTACTTCTGCCGGTAATTCGCAAGCGGCGGCCTCCTGTTTTTTAAATAAATCAAGCGACAAAATCGTATCGGCAAATTCCAAAAATGCCAATTTTTCCCCAGCCGCCAAATCGCAGGAGCGGACGGCTTCCCAAGTAACAGCCAAGGCCTTGGGGGCATTTAAATCGTCCTCCATAGCGGCGGTAAATTTATCCTTCCAGGCTTGGACTTTTTCATTTTGAACGGGAGTGCCTTTGGCTTCGTCTTGGGCTTGGCAAGCCAAAGTGCGAAGATTTTTAAGGCTTTTCGTGGCGCTATCCATACTTTCGTAAGAAAATTCCAACTGTGTGCGGTAATGCGCGCCCAAGCACAAATAGCGGTAGGCCAAAGGCTCATAACCTTTTTCTTTCAGCACATCCAGCGTAACAAAAGTACCGCCGGACTTGGACATTTTACCAGAACGCAAAATTAAAAATTCACCGTGCACCCAATAGTTCACATACTTCTCTCCGGTGGCGGCTTCGCTTTGGGCGATTTCGTTGGTATGGTGAATCGTAACGTGGTCAATCCCGCCGCAATGGATATCCAGCGTATGGCCCAAATATTTCATCGCCATAGCGGAACACTCAATATGCCACCCCGGGAAACCGACTCCCCACGGGCTATCCCACTCCATTTGGCGTTTTTTATCTTTGGGGGAGAATTTCCACAAGGCAAAATCGGTCGGGTTGCGTTTCTCGTCGCTCATTTCCACGCGGGCACCGCCCTGCAAACCGCGGATACGGGCGTGGCCGACCAGCGCATCATAACGGTCAAACTTGGAAGTGTCGTAATAAATACCGTCCGAAGTACGGTAGGTATAACCCTTTTCTTCCAAGGTTTTAACAAGGGCAATCATTTCCTGAATATGTGCAGTTGCGCGGCTGATAACCGTCGGGCGGGTACAATGCAAGGCGTCGTAATCCTGCCAGAATTTTTGTTCATAAAACTTGGCAATATCCCACGCACTTTTTCCCTCGCGAGCGGCACCGACTTCCATTTTATCCTCACCGGAGTCCGCATCTGACACCAAATGCCCCACGTCGGTAATGTTCATAACGTGTTTAAGCGGGTAGTGCAAGCGGATAGTGCGGGAAAGTAAATCTTCAAAAATATAAGTACGCAAATTGCCAATGTGCGCAAAGTTATACACAGTCGGCCCGCAGCAGTACATTGTTACCTGCTTTTCGTTCTGCGGTTTAAATTCGTCTTTATGGTGCGTGGCGGTATTATATAAGTACATCATTGGTTAGCCTCTTCTTTCAGTTGCAAATAAGTGGATTTAATCGTATTAAAAAACAGCGTGCAGGTGGACTGGCCCACCTCGTTGGCGGAAGTTTCGCTGAGTTTACAGTTTACAGTAATGTCGGAAAGCGAATTGACCGCGCCTACGCTGGACATAGAATAAGTAAAGCCCACCGGGCGGTATTTTTTAAGTGCTACCGCGTAGGCCTTATCAAGAGCCTTTTGAAACAAGTTCATATCCTTGCGCGTAGCGGAAGCCCCCAACTGAAATTTACGAGTAGCCACGCTGACTACCACGTCGCCATAGTTACCATAGGTGCTGGCTAAATTTTCGGAGGTAAAATCTTCATCTTCCCCCAGTTGCGCTTCCTCGGCGGACGGAGCCGTGGTTTCCGTACCGGCGGGAATGCTTTCGGGCGGGAAAGGCGAGGTAAATTCGTAATACGCCTGGTTGCCCGGATAGCGGGAATAATCAATACCTTGGGTTACTTTTTTATGGGAACGGTAATCGGTACTGCTGCACGCGGCCACTAAGCCCGCCAAAACCAAGGTTAAAATAAAACGAATTTTCATAGGTACAACTCCTTACTTTTGAATTTTTAACGTAGCCACCGCGTGGCACATAGCCGCTTCCCCGCGGCCAATTTCTCCCACGTGTTCGTGGCTTTTTGATTTAAAACTAACATTTTCCAAGGGCATTTCAAACACTTCCGCCAAAGACTTGCGGACCGTTTCATAATGCGGCTTTATTTTGGGCTCTTGGGTGATAATAGTTGCATCAATGTGTTCAATCTGCGCGTGGTGGGAGCGGACAATTTCCAATACTTTTTTAACAATTTTTACGCTGGAAATCCCTTTAATAGATTCGTCCGTAGGCGGGAACAAAATGCCGATTTCCCCTGCACATAACGCACCTAAAACAGCGTCGCACAAGGCGTGCAGAACTAAATCTCCGTCGCTATGTCCTAAAAAGCCCTTTGTATGCGGGATTTCCGCCCCGCCAATAAACAATTTGCGTCCCGGTTCCAAGCGGTGTAAGTCAAAACCGAAACCGGTGCGGTAAATAACAGAATTTTCCAAGAGAGCCTCCGCAAATATTAAATCTTCCGGCGTGGTGATTTTATTGTTCTTGTAGGAAGACGGTACCACGCGCACCTTTATCCCCAGTTTTTCAACCAGTTGGGATTCATCCGTCGCCCCTTCCTCTTGCCCGAATTTTTCCAAGGCTTCCGCCAATACCGGGCGGCGGTAGCATTGGGGCGTTTGTGCGGCCCACAAAACCGCTCGGTCCAGCGTGTTTTGCACAAAACCGCCCTCACAAACTTTAACCGTGTCCTTAACAGGCACAGCCAATACCGCTGCGCCGTATTGCCGTGCGGCCTGCAAGCACGCGCTGATATGAGCGGGCTCCACCAAGGGGCGTGCCCCGTCGTGTACGGCCACTAATTGGGATGCGGCGGAAGTTTTTAAAAAACCGTTTTTTACCGACAAAAGCCTTGTTTTTCCGGGATCTGCAAAGACAATTCCAGGAAACCGCTTTTGCAATTCCGCGCGGTTCTCAGACGGCGTAACCACCACAATTTCTTTAATTTCCGGCGTCTGTAAAAACGCTTCCACCGTGCGAACAAGTACGGGCTTTGCGCCAAGCGGCAACATTTGCTTGGGGCGGCCCATACGGCTGCCGCTTCCCCCCGCTACAATTACCGCTGACGAAAAGCCCGTCTGTTCAGACATAAAAAACCTTATTTAACTTTGGCAAAAATCATCCGGCCGGAAGATGTTTGCAAAATAGAATATACAGCCACTTCCGTGCGTTTGCCGATATGTTTGCGGCCATCCTCTACCACGACCATTGTGCCGTCATCCAGATAGCCGATACCCTGCTCTTTTTCTTTACCGTCTTTCATAATAAAGAGGGACATACTTTCCCCGGGCAAGACCACTGGTTTTAAGGCGGTAGCCAAATCCGCCACATTAAGAGCAATTACATTGTAAAGCGCGGCAATTTTATTTACATTAAAATCAAGCGTTACCACTTCGGCATCCAAACTTTTAGCCAATTTTACAACGCACTCCTCCAAGGTGTCGGCCTTTGGAGTTTTGCTTGTAATGCGGACGGAAATTTCCGAAAGTTCCTGCAAGCGGGAAGCCACATCCAACCCACGGCGGCCTTTGGCGCGTTCCAACGGGTCCTTGGAGGAGACCATTTTGTTTAATGCGTCTAAGACAAACACCGGCAGCACAATCACGCCGGAGAGGAAATTAATTTCGCACAAATCTACAATGCGCCCGTCCATCAGCGCGGTAACGTCAGCCACCTTTAAGTGGTGCCCCTTGTAAGAAAGTCCCTCCAAATCGCGCGACTTAAACAAACTGGCCAACACCCCAAAAACCAGCAGACCGATTTCAAAAGAACGCTGATGCTGGTTCCAAAAAGCCATTACGTCGCCATTGGCAAAGTTGTTCATCCCATAATCAAACAGAACAAACAACATATAGCCCAACAAAAAGCCGGAGCAGGCAATCATAATTTTAATAAGGCGCAAGCGTTTGAACAACACTTCGCCCGCCACGACGAGCGCACCGCACAAAAGACCCGCCAGCAGGCTCATCCACTCTTTATCAATAAAGTTATACGTTAGAAACGGAAATGCTACCAACGTGGAAATACGAAAAATCCAAATAGGCATATGCCCTCCAAAAATAGGGGAACCTGTCCCCGGATAAGACTAGTTATATTCTAGCACTTTGCAGGCTATTTTTACAGCGTTTCTTTGACGGCGCACCCGCCGGATTAACGCAATTTAAGCGCCAAAGCGTTCAAATCGGCCAATTCCACAAGGCTCATTGCACTCAATTTTTGCTTTTCGCCTTTGGTTACCGAGGCTGAAAAGCCTTTCTTAAAACCTAACCGCTGGGCTTCTTCCAGTCTTCGGTCAATAAGCGGCACCTTGGCAACCTGCCCCAAAATGCCCACCTCAGCCATAAACACACAATCCGGCGCAACCGGAATTTCCTTGCACGAACTGATTACCGCCGCGCAAACGGCTAAATCCAGGGCCGGGTCCTTCAATTTTACGCCACCCGCCAAACTGACAAAGATATCTTTGTTGTCCAAAGACAGCCCGATATGCTTTTCCAACGCGGCGAACAACATTAAGCAACGGTTTAAATCTACCCCCGTAGCCACTCTGCGCGGGAACGGATAGCGTGTGGGCGATACCAAAGCCTGGACTTCGGTCAAAATTGGTCTGGAACCTTCCAAGGCCAAGGAATATGCCCGGCCCTTCATAGCACTATCACGCGAAGTTTGGGCGAAATATTCGCTGGCATTTTCCACCGATTCAAGTCCGTGGCCCGTCATTTTAAACAAACCGATTTCGCCGGTAGAACCAAAGCGGTTTTTATGCGGGCGCAACAGGCGCAGAACGTTATCCTTTTCCGTGTCAAAATAGAGCACACAATCAACCATATGCTCCAAAATCTTCGGTCCGGCCAGTTCGCCGTCCTTAGTAACGTGGCCCAATACAAAGGTAATAATGCCCTTGGGTTTACACAAGCGCACCAATTCGCTGGTACACTCGCGCACCTGCGCCACCGTACCGGCGGAGGAGGTAAATTCCGGGTGGTAAACCGTTTGAATAGAATCCAAAATCAGCACTTCGGGATTGACCTGTTCCACGGACTCTACAATTTTTTGGATATCCGTTTCACACAACAGGAAAATATTGTCGCCATTTACTTTTAGCCGTTGGGCACGGCCCGAAATCTGGCCGATGCTCTCTTCGCCCGAAATATACAGCACCTTTAACGTCTTGGAAAGTTCCGCCGCCACCTGCAACATTAGCGTAGATTTACCAATGCCGGGGGCCCCGGCCAAAAGGCTCAACTGCCCTTTGACTAGGCCGCCGCCCAACAAACGGTCAAACTCGCTGATGTGCGTTTGTATGCGCGGCTCTTTTACAGCCTTGCTGTCTGCCAGTTTTACAATCTCGGAAGAAAAATCCGTAAAACTGCGCGTACGCTGTACCGCCTTTTTGCTTTCCTGTTGTTTGACTTCTTCCACCAATGTATTCCACTCCCCGCATTCCGGGCATTTACCCGCCCATTTGGGGGATTCGTAACCACACTTTTGGCAGACGAAAACTGTTTTAAATTTCATACCTTATCTGGCTCCGGCCGCAGCCGCCATACCAAAGAAAGAAGAAATATCCTGGTCATTAAACGACAGATTGGCCTTTACCGCAAATTCGTTGGTTTCCATCGCGTCGCGCATCCACGCGCCCACGGAGAAATAACGGTTCACGCGGAAATCTAATCCGTACGTCAAATTGGGCTTATTGAAGCGGCGCCCGTTAATCACGCGGTCGCGGCCCCAATCATAGAACTCCCCACCCACAGTAAAGCGGCTTAAAAATTCGTCGTCATAGAACGGCTTTAATTCCAAGGCCACCCCACCGCCGCCGCGGATTAAACCGGCGGAAACGGTCGCCCATTTGTTATAGAGACCAAAGCGGACGTCAAACTTGTTCTTTTCCAAATAGTCGCCATCTTTAAGTTTATCATCCTCGTTACCGATATTGGCCATACCTACGCGGTAAAATGTATAACCGCTGGACGGGAAGATTTCAAGTGCCAGGTCGCTGGTGGCCTGACCCGGGCCGGGCATATAGAAGAAGTCGTAATCCCAATACACGCGGAATCGGCTCATCTTGCCCACAAAGGTTTTTACCTCGCCCATTGTTTCCTTCAAATCTTTTACGCTGTCTTTTACGTCCTTCTTCATTTCGGGGTCCTTAATCAAACTGCCGATAACCCCTTCCCCGTTTTCCAAACTGTTCATCAAAGAGTCCGCCTTAGCCAGCACCTCTTTCAATCGTTCGGAGGCTACATCTAGATTTTCCACAGAATTTGTCAAATACGGACGCATTTGGGCCACTAATTGGTTCAAATTAGCCGATAACTGGCGCACATCGTTCATTGTTTGGTTGAGTTTTTCCCCAAATTCGCCTTGGTTATTTACGCTATCCACAAATTCTTTAATACTGGACATTGTTTGCGAAATCATCACATCCATCGGCTGTTCGTTAAGCCCCGGCACATACTCGCCCGGCTGGATGAGGGGGGCCGAAAGAGGGCCTTGCTCGGTTTTTAAATATTTGGAGCCGATAATGCCCGTCATCGCCACGCTAAACTGTGCCCCGCGGTGCAGTTCCACCCCGTCATTAATAGAGGCTACTACAACCACCTGACCATTTTCAATTTTGATTTTTTTAACCTTCCCCACTTCTACCCCCGATAGTTTAACGGGAGCCTGCACGGCCAGGCCGGACACGTCCGCAAACGTGATGTTAATATCGTGTGTTTTGGTTACGGACAGCCCGCCCAAAAAGTAGAGCGAAAAACCAAAGATAAAAAGACCTAATACGGTAAATATCCCCAATTTTGTTTCCGGTTTCATTGTTTATCCTTTTCCTTAAAATAAAATTATGCTTTTAACAACTGCATTTGGATAGGCCCTTGGCTGCTGCCCTCCACAAATTGTTTTACATACGGGTTATCCGTTTTTTTAAATTCTTCCGGCGTACCATACATCAAAATATGTCCCTCGTACAAGAACGCAATATAATCGGCAATTTTAAAGGCCGAACGCATATCGTGCGTAATCACGACCGAGGTTACCCCCAGTTTGGCTTTTAACCCGATAATCAAATCGCTGATAATATCGGACATTATAGGGTCCAACCCGGTGGTTGGCTCGTCATATAAAATTACTTTCGGCTCCACCGCCAGCACGCGCGCCAACGAAACGCGCTTTTTCATACCGCCGGACAGTTCGCTGGGGTTTAATTTGGCTACATCCTCTTTTAGCCCCACCAAGGCCAATTTTTCCTTAATTACCTTGGGATATTCGCTTTCCGGCACTTCGGTTAAATATTTAAGACCAAAAGTAACATTTTCGCCCACGCTCATAGAGTCAAACAAGGCTCCCTCTTGGAATAAATAACCAAACTTGCGGCGGATAGCGGCCAGTTTAATTTCGCTGTGAATTTTTGTAATATCCTTTCCGTCCACCCATATATGTCCGCCCGTGGCTTCTTCCAACCCGATAAGGCATTTGATTAAGGTGCTTTTGCCCGAGCCGGAACCGCCCAAAATGCAAGTGGTTTTGCCCTCTTCTATTTTGAGGTTTATATCCTTTAACACCTGTTTGGGGCCAAAACTTTTTTTCAAATCTTTAATTTCAATCATATTAAACCCCGAACGCCGTTAAAATGGCGGTTAAAAAGTAATCCAATACCAAAATAAGCACAATCGTCGTAACTACGGCCCCGGTGGTAGATTTCCCCACTCCTTCGGCACCGCCGCGCGTGCTGACCCCTTTGTAGCAGCAAACCGTCGCCACCATAAACGCAAACACAAACGATTTAATAAAGCCGTGCATAAAGTCCTTCACACCCATAAACGAGGTAATATCCGTAATATATACCTCTCCGGCAACTCCCAGCGCATAAACCGCCACCAAATAGCCACCCAAGACTCCAAACAAGTTGGAAAAAAGTGTTAAAACCGGCATTGTAAACACAAAGCCAAACATCCGCGGGATAACTAAATAGCGGATAGGGTTCGTACCTAATGTATAAAGCGCATCAATCTGCTCGGTAACCGCCATTGTGCCGATTTGCGCCGTTACCGCCGCCCCCGCACGGCCGGAAACAACCACCGCAGTCAGTACCGGCCCTAATTCACGGATAAGCGAAAAAGTAACAATCGTTCCCACGAAAATAGGTTCTCCGAAGATATTGCCAATCGTGTTTCCTGCCTGCAACGCCAACACCATACCCGTAAACAAACTGGTAAGCGCCGTTACGCCCAAAGATTCTACGCCAATCGTTACGCTCTGTTCCACCGCCTGGCCAAATTCAAAGCGGGAGTGCGTCAGCCAGAACAAAGACGAGCGGACCATTTGGGCGGCTCCGCCCACTTGGCCGAACAGGTTGGACATATATTTACCGATAAGTGTAAACATTATTCTTTGTAAATCCTCGGTACGCGCATCATTAAAAGAGTGCACAATTCATAATCAATCGTGCCCGCCTTTTCAGCCAGTTCCGCATAAGTAATTTCTTCGCCGCCTTGGCGGCCTACGGCTACCGCTTCGTCGCCCACTTTTACGGACCCAGCATTGGTAATATCCACCATCATCATATCCATTGTGATATTACCTAACACCCGGCAACGCTTGCCGTTAATAAGCACCTCTGCTTTATTGGAAAGAGCGCGCAAATAGCCGTCCCCATACCCCAAGGGCAAAGTGGCTACCTTCATTGGGGCCGGAGCAATAAAACTGCGGTTATAACTAATACTCGCCCCGGCGGGAACGTCCTTTACATATACCACACGGGTTTTTAAGGACAAAATCGGCTCAAACCCGGCTTCTAATCCGAACGCGCTGTGGCCCGTGCGGACCATATCGTAATGCACATCGGGCCGCGCGGTAATAGCCGAAGAAGCCGCCACGTGGCAATAATTGATATGGATACCCTTTAAATGAACATTGGTTAAGGTATCTCGGTAGTAACCGATTTGTTCCTCAGTATAGGCCGGATCGGTCTCCACGCTGGAAAGGTGCGTAAAAAGGCCGTCCAAAATAACGTACGGATTTTTATCCAAATATTCAATCACATTAAAAACTCCGCCGCGGCGCGTGCCGATACGCCCCATACCGGTATCTTGCTTAACGTGGCAAAGGGCTTTTTTGCCTATTTTTTCCGCAATTTCGCATACAGCCTTGGCTGCATCTAAACTGGCAATAGTGATGGCGATATTGTTTTTAATGGCATACTCAAACGCTTCAAACGGGTAAATACTGCCCAAAACCAAAATAGGCAATGATATCCCCGCCTGGCGCAACTGCAATGCTTCCTCCACCGAGGCCGCGCCAAAAAAATCGCTTAGTTTGTTTTTTTCCAAAAATAGACCCAAAGGCACCGCTCCGTGGCCATAGGCGTTCGCCTTCAAAACAGTCAAAACGCGCACGCCCTCTCCGGCCTGCTCGTGTACCTTACGCATATTGCGGGCCAGTTTTTTTAAATCCACTTCGGCAACCGTCGGTCTTAAAATAGGCATCATATACATTACTCCGGAATCGCCATTGTGGTATTTCCGCCCACATTCTGCGCTGATTCCAAAGATTCAGGTGCGGGATTTGTGAACAAGGCATATTCGCCAAAGAAAGCCAAGTCAATATCTCCCACCGGGCCGTTACGCTGTTTGGCAATAATCAAGGTGGCTTTATTTTTTAGCGTTTCGTCGTCGCGTTTATAATACGCTTCGCGGTGGATTAAAGCCACCACGTCGGCGTCCTGTTCAATAGAGCCGGATTCGCGCAAGTCGGAAAGTTGCGGCTTATTGTCTTGGCGGCTCTTATCCTCGTTTTTGCGGCTTAACTGCGAAAGAGCCAAGACAGGCACATTTAAGGTGCGGGCTAAATCTTTAAGCATACGGGAAATTTCCGATACTTCCTGCTGTCTGCTTTCGGTACGGCGTTCACCGCCGCGGATTAACTGCAAGTAGTCAATCACAATAAGCCCCAACTCTTTGCCTTGTTTTTTTAGATCGGTAGCCAAACGGCGCGCGCGCATACGCAGTTCGGTAATGGAAATACCGGACGTATCGTCAATATACATCGGCGCAGAAGCCAAGCGACCCAATTCGCGCGTTAAATCGGACCATTTGCTCTGCTCGTAATATCCGGTACGCAACTTATAAATTTCCACCATAGAGGCCGCGCCGAGCATACGTTCAAAAATAATGTGCCGCCCCATTTCCAGCGAGAAAAATGCCACCGGGAACCCGCACTCCACGCAAGCGTGGTGCGCAATATTTAAGGCCAAAGCGGTTTTACCTTGGCTGGGACGCGCCCCTAAAATAATAAGGTCAGATTTTCTAAGCCCGCCCGTTTTTCGGTCAAACTCATCTAATCCAGTCGGCACCCCTTGAATAGCGTTTTTATTGCGTACGGCTTTTTCCAAAATTTCAATCACTTCGGGGGCCAAATCTTTTGAAGAAACAAAGCCCGTAAGTTTCTGCTTTTGACTTAACTTATAAATTTGGTCGGCGGCAGAGTCAATCAGCACCTGAGGATCGTCGTCCTCTTCCTTATAGCAGCGTTGGACAAGTGATGTGGCCGTGCGAATTAAATCGCGTACGACGTACTTTTTATAGACGATTTCCGCATAGTGCTTAATATGGGCGGCAGTGGAAACCTTATCCACCAGTTGTGTTAAATAAACTTCCCCCCCCAACTGGGCCAAAAGGTTATTTTTTTTCAGTTCCTCACTAAGCGTAATGATATCAATCGCTTGGCCCCGGTCCGCCAGGTTCTTCATTGCGGCAAAAATCTTTTGGTGGGATTCTTTATAAAAATGTTCGGGCTTTAAAATTTCCAACGCATCGGTTACAGCCTCCGCATCCAAAAGCATTGAGCCTAAAACAGCCATTTCCGCATCTATTGCCTGCGGAGGGATTTTTTCTTCCAGTAAATTGCTTGCCATAAGTCCTCTACAACTAAAAAATGGGGCAACGCTCTTACTCCCCGGTAAGGCGCGCTTTTTATTATTGTAGCAATTTAGACGCTTTTAATGCCACCCGAACAAGGGTTAATTGGGCAATTTATAACAAGGAGTTTGAGAAGAACCGTATTGGCAAATCTGGTACTCTGCACCCCCGATTTTGGCACATTTGTCTTGTCCCATACAAAAAACCGTGCGACCGCACTAAACAATGCTGTTGGCATCATCCCCGAGAGTTTTGGCGGCCCGCTAGGGTGCGGCCCGCAGGGTTCGGGAATCTGTCGTTCTGTAAGAGAACAACCACGGCAAAAACAAATTCCCGATTACGACACTCGGGAATGACAACAATAACAACGAAATCCCAGACAAAAACACTCCGGGATAACTTCCTAATTTAATACCAACAAAAAACCCCCGCACGGGGCGGGGGTCATTACAAAACGCAACTAGGTTGGGAGTTATTTGGCTTCTGCCGCCGCTTCTTTGGCTTCCGGCTTAGCATCGGCTACTTTTTCTTCCACCGTGGTCAAGGGGTTAATTTGTACCTTGATAACCGCGGTAACGGTGGGCTTCAAATAAATGCCCACTTCGGTTTCACCCAAAGCCTTAATCGGCATATTGAGTTCAATGGCGTCCTTGGCAATGTTGTGGCCCAAGGCATTCAAGGCTTTAAAGATATCGGCTTTGTTTACGGAACCGAACACCACGCCGTCGCTGTTGACGGTTTTGGTGAACGGAAGCACGACACCGGCCAATTTTTCGGCGATGGCGCGGGCTTCGGCGAGTTCCGCTTCAATGCGTTTGGCGCGTCTTTCGGCGCCCAACTGCCAATTCTTAATAGCGCCTTCCGTGGCGATTTCGGCCAAGCGGTGCGGCACCAAGAAATTGCGGGCATAGCCGGGCTTTACATCAACGATGGAGCCCATCATACCCAAATTTTTTACGTTCTGTTTCAAAATAACTTTCATTTCTTGCGTCCTCCGGCTTATTTCTTGGGCAAAGAATACGGCAAGATAGCCAAGTTGCGATCGCGTTTGATAGCCTTGGTAATCTGGCGCTGGTGTTTAGCGCAGGTGCCGGTAATTCTTCTGGAAAGGATTTTGCCGCTTTCCATAGTAAAGGACTTTACGAACTGAAAGTTCTTGTAATCCACATTGTCAATTTTTTCAGCGCAGACTTTGCAGACTTTTCTTCTGCTTTCAAAGCGCTTTTTGCCCATAAACGGACGCGCCGGTCTTTCGGAGCGGACGGCCGGAGCAGCGGCATTGGCCGCAGCGGGGGCTTGCGTGTTTTTAATTTCTTCGGACATTTGTTATCTCTCTTTGGTTCCTGTTAAAAAGGCACGTCGTCTTCCATTACGTCAGTAGTGGGGACGTCGTCCTTAGCGGCCGGAGCGGCATCAGCGGTGTGATAACCGCCGGCGGCGTTATTTTCCAGTATTTGGATTCTACGGGCTGTTACCTGCAAACTTCTGCGGGTTTGACCGGTAGTTTTATCGGTGTATTCGCTGCTGGTGAGGCGGCCCTCCACGGAAATGGGGGTCCCTTTTTTCACCCGGTCTTTACACCGTTCGGCGGCAGCACCCCAAACCACTACGGGAACGAATACGGTGTCATCTTTCCACTCGTTTGTGGCAGTATCCAAATATCTGCGGTTGACCGCAATGTCACAACGGCACACTGCCTGACCTTTCTGCGTAAAAGAAACGTTAGGGTCACGTGTTAACCGTCCGACTAGAAATACAACGTTTTGTTCCGGTAATTTGATTTGTGCTGGCATAGCGACCTTATTTTGCAACGGCAGGAGCCGGTTTTACCTTCACTTCTACGGCGCACATCGTCATAGAGCGGAGGACTTTTTCGTTAAGTTTCAAAGCATCTTCAAAAACTTTTACAAATTTCGGTTCGGCTTTGAACTTTAAATAGAGGTAGAAGCCATCGCGAACGTGATTTACTTCGTGGGTGAATTTTCTTCTGCCCAATCTTTCTTCGCTGACAACTTCGCCACCGTTTTTCGTGATAAGGTCTTTGGCCTTAACCACAAATTCGCCCACTTCTCCGTCGGAGAGTTGGGGTTTCACAATAATTACGCTTTCGTAAGTTTTCATATACCAATTATTCTTTTTTGCGTTTTGCAGAGTCAAAAAACACCAAGGGCTTACGCCCCGTATAATTTGCTCTATGGATATTATAACAAAATTAGAGGAATTTATATAGCCAAATTAGGCGCGTTTTAGGAAAATTTTAGCCGGAGAGGTGGCCCCTTTGATAAGAGAGAGTTTGTTTTCGGGCAAATTGAGGTGTTGTGCCAGCAACGCGCGGACTGCCTCGTTGGCACGGCCCTGTTCGGCGGGAGCTTTTACCCACAGTTCAAAGGTATCCGGGGCTTTTTGAACAAGTTTGTTCTTCTTTTCCCCCGCGTGGACTTTTACCTTAATATAACTTTCCATATTTCTATTTTACTTTTTTGCGCAAAAGCCCGCTTATCCTTTTGCTCCGTTTACAAAAAAATCACTCTTGCGGAGGCCCCTTTGGGAGAGAACAAGCGCAAAAGTGATTTTTATAATCGGAGTTTTACTTATTATTTGCTGACAATTAAACTCTTGGCCGTCATATCGGCAGGCTTTTTAAGGCCCATCACGTCCAATACCGTTACCGCAATATCGCCCAAGTTGCCCGTGGCGGCCATTTTGGCGTTTTTGTGGTTGTTGCTGACATATACAAAATCTACCAAGTTGGTCGTATGGGCGGTTTTGGGCATATTGATTTTATCGTCCCACATTTCTTCGGCATTGCCGTGGTCGGCGGTAATAAACACAGTGTAACCGTGCTTCAAGGCATCCTCTGTTACCAGGCCCGTGCACTCGTCCACCACTTCTACGGCCTTGACCACAGAGTCAAATTTGCCCGTATGACCCACCATATCGCAGTTAGCAAAGTTAATAACAATAAAGTCATACTTGCCAGAAGCGATTTGTTTGAGGGCTTCATCCTTAACGATATAGGCTTCCATTTCCGGATGTTCGGCAAAGGTGGCCGGGTCAAAACGGCCCTTGATTTCAATGCGGTCCTCTCCGGCATACGGTTTAATTTGTTTGCCGTTAAAGAAGGACGTAACGTGTTTGAATTTCTGTGTTTCGGCTAATCGCAGTTGCTTTAAGCCGGCATCTGAGATTACCTGCCCGAGCAGGTGGTCCATACCGCCCCCGTCTGTCATAGAGGGCAAGGCATTAAACGGGAAGGCATCATAGTATTTAGTCAGGCCGCAATACACGCACGGCACGCGTTCGCCGCGGTGGCCCGGATAGTTATCATCAATAAACGCACGGGTCAGTTGGATAGCGCGGTCTTGGCGGAAGTTAAAGAAAATCACGCTGGAACCGGCTTCCATACCTTTATAATCGCCCAATACGGTCGGCGGGATATATTCGTCCACCATCGGCGTATTGGTGGGGGTCTTCATTGTTTTGTAATCGGTTTCCACCACTTCTTCGGCGGTATTCCCGTGCAAGCCTTGTGCGTGCACAATTAAATTATAGGCTTTATCGGTCAGGTTCCAATCCTCGCCGCGGTCCATAGCATAGTAGCGGCCCTGAATAGTGGCAATTTTTCCGACACCGTATTCTTTAATTTTTTCTTCCAAGGTGCGGATAAACCCGATAGAACTTTGCGGCGGCGTATCGCGTCCGTCGGCAAAGAAATGTATATATACATCCTTAATGCCCTTTTCGGCGGCATATTTCATAATGGCGTGCAAATGGTCCTGGTGGGCGTGTACCCCTTCATCTTGTACAAGGCCCATAACGTGCAGCGGTTTATGGTTTTTCAGGCAGTTATCAATGCAGGCGGCAAACGGGGTGGATTTAAATAAAGAACCGTCCTCAATGGTGTCTTTCAAGCGTTTGAGTTCCTGTACCACAATGCGCCCCGCACCCATATTGAGGTGGCCGACTTCGGAGGACCCCATATACCCGGCGGGCAAACCTACTTGTTCGCCGGAGGCTTCAATTTGCGTATGCGGATATTCGGCCAAATATTTCGTCATATTCGGCGTTTTGGCATTGGTTACGGCATTGTGCGGACCGGCTTTGGCATCGCCCCAACCGTCGCGAATAATTAAAACTACTTTTTCCATAATTAATTCTCCTTAATTAAATCTTTCCAACGTTTTTGTTGGAACGAACTTAACTGTTCCAGTGTAGAAACACCGTGCTTGTTAAGTTCGGTTAAAAAGTAATAAAAAATCTGTTCGGCCATTTTTGTATCAGCCATTGCCCGGTGCCACCCCGCGCAGTTAATTCCTAAATCAGCGGCAATACAGCCCAAGTTGTTTTTGGCAAATTTACCGCTCTTGCGCGCCAGTTTGAGCGTATCAATCACGGGATAGGGCGGAAAGCGCATTCCGCATTGTGCAAATTCGCTACGTAAAAAGTTTACGTCAAAATCAGCATTGTGCGCCACTATAACACAATCATCCAACAAACCCAAAAGTTTGGGCAATATATCGGCAAATTTGGGGGCACTTGCCACCATTTCGTTTGTAATACCGTGAATAGCAATTACCTCCGGGTGCATTGGCATACCGGGGTTTAACAAGGTGGAAAATTCCTCCACCGGGCGGCCGCCCTGGGATACAGACACTGCCAGTTCGCAAATTCGTCCGCCGTCATCCGGCGACAAACCCGTCGTTTCCGTATCCAAGCAAGCAAATTTAATTTTAGAAAGTTCCATATTTCACCACACCAAATAAAATCTCAGGCGTACCAAAAAACCTACCAAAACAGCCCCAAATACCCCTATATAAAAAGCCGCGTGGGACACGTCCATTAAGCGTATTTTTCGGGCATACACACAAGCCCCGTACCACACCAGCAGCCACACCATCCACCGCCAACCGGGCAAGAGCATTATTAAAAAGAAAATAGCACGCACCATCATCAGCAGCCACCGTTCGTCAAAGGTGGGATAATCCCGCCCGTAGCGGTCCTGCTCAATGGAAAAGATAAACCAACCTATCACGCGGGTAGCGGTTACAAGCCCCACCAAAAAGATAACCCACGATTCGGCAAAGAAATTACCTGTTTCGTACAGCACTCTAAACGGTACGCACAGAAACAAAAAGAGGAGGTTGGCAAAGATTTTCGTAAAAAATGTTAAGACATACCCGTGGCGCATTTTGCCGCCAAACTGGAAAAATCTGTCCGAAAAGACGTGGAACGCACAGCACAGCAAAATGCACATCCAACCGGGCAGATGGAAAAGTTCCAAAAAAGGCCAAGGCATTGTTAAATAGCCGTAGCACAGCAAATAGGCCCAGAACAAAAACACTGCACTATGCAAAGCCGAGGCTTTGAGCCAGTTTTCTTTTTCCAACTGGTTAATCGTTTTGTGAAAGAAAACGAAATCCGTCAAAAAGAAGGTTAAAAACAACCGCCAAAAAACAATCATTTCTGCTCCTTGGGGATAGAAAGCGTAAACACGCTGCCTTCGCCCTGTTTAGAAGTTACGCCCAACGTCCCGCCGTGCGCCTGCATAATTTGGCGGCTGATAAACAGCCCCAAGCCGTAGCCTGAACGGTCCGTGTGGACTTGATGATATTTTTGAAAAAGTCCCTTTGCGTCTTGTTCACTAATACCTATCCCGCTGTCAGCCACCGACAGATAATATCCTTTTTCGTCTTGCCACGCACGCACGCGGACAAAACCCTTGTCGGTAAATTTAATCGCGTTAGATATCAAGTTCATTATAACCCGCTGCAAAAGTTTCGGGTCGGCCGGCAAACGCTCCACCGCGATATCTGCGGAAAGGGCCAAGCCCTTTTCTTGCGCGGCGGGGGCTAATGTATCAGTAACGTTTTTAACAAGTTCCGGCAATGATACACTTTCTTTTTTGGGTAACATCATTCCGGCCTGAACGCGGGAAACATCTAACACGTCTTCCAACAAAGCAGATAGATTTTTAGCCGCTTTGCTCATTAAGTCCAAATATTGCTTTTCTTCGTCCTTAGACACTTTGCCGCTTTGCAAAATATATAAATACCCCTGCAACCCCAAAAGGGGCGCGCGCAAGTCGTGCGCAACCGCGCGGAACACCTGCTCCTTCATTTCGCTTACTTGGGCTTGGAGTTGCAACACTTGGTAATCTTTCAAATCAGCGGTCATTTTATTAAAGGAAGAAATCAACTGCTTAAATTCCCCCCAGCCGATTTCTTCGTCTATTTTTTCGTCAAAATTACCCGCGCTGACCTCTTTGGCCGCCCGCGAAAGCGCGCCTATCGGCTCGCCTAACCGCTCTGCAAAAGTAAGCGCGCCGAAATAGGCCAAAGTGGCAATAGACAACAAAAACAGGGCAATAATAATGTTCGTGTAATAAATACTGCGGTAGGCCTCGCTCTTTAATTGGAGCACGGTGGCATAGGCTCCTAAAATGGGAGTAGGCGCAAAAGCCCCCACATAAGTTTCCTGCGGGGTGTTCAATTTTTTAATCAGGCGGCTTTTGGACGAAAAGGCGTTCTTTAACGCTTCCGCATCAAACGCAGGTTTGTATTGGTAATCGTTGGCATAGACGGAGCCGTTTTGGTCCACAATGTAAATGCGGCCCGTCTGGCCGATACGCTGTTCCTGCACGCGCGACAACAGCCCAAAGAAACTCATTATTCCGTATAAAAAATCCCCATTGGAAAGCGGATAAATAAATTCGCTAATCGGGCGTCCGTCCATTACATCAAAACTGCTGACAGACAAGCGGCCTTCTTTGGCAAGAGCAGGCAAGGAGTCGTCGCCCGACAAATTAAGCGGTGGCAGTTGCTTTAAAATCTGTTTATCTCCGGCGCGGTATAATTCTTTTCCGGAGGAATCCAATACGGCCAAAATCAAAAAGTCAGGGTTTGCCCCCAAAGCATCTTGTAACTGGCGGGTGGGGTTTTTATGTGAAGCAAGGGCAGACGTAATATTTTGCGCGAAAGACAAGCGCCAAGTAAGGTCCTCTATGTGTTGGTTCATAGACGAGGACACAATTTGCGCCAAATTCGCGTGCGTTTCCAAAATATTATTTTTCAAATGAACCTGGTAGTAGGCCAGCAGCAGCACCATAGGGATAAGCGGCATAAGCACCACAGCCAAGAACAATTTGAAAAGTTTAGAAAATAAAGACATAATCCACCTTATTTAGATTATATCAATTCGGAGGGCGCAAACGGGAATTTTTGTTACGCGGTGAAAATTGACGCCCCGGGTTTTAAACCCGGGGCGAGATTAAAAAATTACCACAACTGTTTATACTCGCCAGAATCTTGGCATTTCAAATAATACCCATGACACCGAGTTTGTCTGTACCCTTGGCTTACTGGGGTTGAGACACAATTTGTATTTTTAGGCTTGTAATAACAAGTAAATCCCACTTTTGCACATATTCCATCAGTGGGACCACAATCACCATCAAAAGACTCCCTATCATATAATCCCTCCCTGAGAGTAACATATGTATAAACAGGAGAATAGCACACCGTATCGGTTTTAGCGGCGGACGGACAGCACTCGCTCTTGTGAGCGGCCTTATAAGTAGCGTTAGAGCAATCGCCCGTGGACGGAGGAGTAGTTCCTCCGCAATTTGCCAAGGCCAAGAGTTTTACCTTTTGGTTGTTGCTTGTTACGCGCTCTTCCCATTTTAAGGTGCAGTTGCTAAGTGCCGCGCCTGTATTGACGTGCGAAGATGTCGGCTGTGGAATATCGTTCCCGGACAATGTAAACCCGTCCGTTGTGGCTTCATCATAAAGGCTTGCATCCTCTGAGCCACTGACAGATAACTTATTCGCGCGCAGAGTGGCCGCCTTTTGTTTTAAGCGGTTTACTGCGTCCAACGTGGATATATACGAATCGCTTTTGACCGTTGTCGTTCCGCCGTTTACATACACATTATTTAAAAGTGCATTAGGTGTACCCGTATTGACAGCCTGATAATTATCATAAGTATTGGCAGCCGCTCCGTGGATAGCCGTGTTCGGCATATCAAGCGCAGAGCCGGACTCCCCCACCACAGCGGGAACATTATAATTTAAATTAGGTGAACTGGCACTCACGGTACCGCCGGAGCGGACCGTCATCGTGTTGGCTTCAATACCGCCTTTTAAATTGGCCTTATCGGCTACCTTTAAATAGACGTAATCGCCCATACGCGACGGATTATACGACACCGCGGAAATGATTTCCGCCGGAGCATTTACCGCCGCAAATAGAGTAATCAGAAACAAAACAACCAACCGTTTGACAAAGGCTCTTGCCGTGCGGCCACTTGTTGTTAAACCGTCATCCCCGAGGAATTGGTGGCCCGCTGAGTTCGGGAATGACACCATAGAAGTAACTCCTTTCATTTTTTCTCCTTTTTAAGGTCTTTATATTTGGGCAAAAAGGCCTTTTATACGCGTTTTTATATACCGGATACATCCGGGTATATCCACCGCGATTCGTCAAAATTTTAACAAAAAAAAAAAAAAAAACAACCCTTTTAGAAAAA